>DAIPJA010000263.1:0-2029 GCA_036770525.1 Gudongella sp.
TCAATTGATTTCGGATAGCGACTCCTGAATTCAAGTGAGCTTCTATTTCTGCTTTCTTCTCGGTGGATTTCCCCATATCAACCTCTGAATGTGCATGGAGAGTTTAAAGATATCCACCTGATTTTCCTCTGCAATTTCATGGCATTTCAGGTTCAACTTATCTAACCTTTCAGCCTCTTCATCTGAAAAGGTTCGGCATGTAGGAATCCCATAGAGATCTGAATTCATAATGTCATGAAAGGATGTTTGTGGGTGGTAATATATCCTTTCTTTGTAGACAAGAGCCATGAACCTTTCAATGTCATGTAAGTTCCTGATATTCTTGATAGGAATCTTTATCTGTTTGTTGGAATACTTGTTTACGGCCTCAATAAATTTATTCCAGACAAAACCCCTGGCTTCCAATTCGTTTCGGAAGACAGATTTGGGTTTGACTAAAGTAAGGGGATCCTTCCTTTTAAACCTTTCAACTACAGGGAATACCTGATCTCTAACAAGGCTTTCTATCTCAGTGATGTATTTCTTGTAATTGGCAGCGAACTCGGTAGCATCCATAATAAGGTGAGTTTAGTGAAGGTATGAGGGGTAGATCATTATTGAAGGAAAATTCAACTTGTGCTGTGACTAAGATACAAACTTTCAAGATCCGATTTTCTACTTTGACTCAGGAGGTCAGATGCATTAAAAAAAGATCTGGTACGATTGTAATAGATCTGGCCCCTAATCCTTAAAAGTAGAGGCCAATACAAGGAAACCAGTCAATGATTAAATCGATTGCTTATCCTTTTTGGAATTGCTACCTTTATTTGCGAATCAAAGTCTCCATTCCTAATGGACAAGAAATTACTAACAGAAAGAGATATCTGCACTAAATTCATAACACCAGCTATTGTCAAAGCTGGATGGGATCTCCATACACAGATCCTTGAAGAAGTGTCATTTACAGATGGAAAAATATATGTCAGAGGAAGGTTGACGGCCAGAGGGGAAAGAAAGAGAGCTGATTATATACTGTATCACAAAGCAAACATTCCTATCGCTATCATCGAAGCGAAAGACAACAACCATTCAGTAAGAGCAGGCATTCAACAAGCTCTCGACTATGCGAGAATCCTTGACATTCCGTGTGTTTTCAGTAGCAATGGCGATGGGTTTCTGTTTCATGACCGTACCGCAACAGATGGAAGTATTGAAACCGAACTCTCAATCGATAGCTTTCCATCACCACAAGAGCTTTGGGCAAAATATAAAACATACAAGGGTATCACAACTCCTGAAACTGAAAAGATAGCCGCACAGGACTATTATTTTGATGGATCAGGAAGAAAACCTCGATACTATCAACAGATTGCAATCAACAGAACAATTGAAGCCATTGCCAATGGTCAGAACAGGATACTATTAGTTATGGCTACTGGTACGGGGAAAACATATGCGGCTTTCCAGATTGCATATAGGTTATGGAAGGCGGGAGTAAAAAAACGGATATTGTTCCTTGCCGACCGAAATGCTCTAATAGACCAGGCACAAAGGGGTGATTTCAAGCATTTCCGTGACAAGATGACAATGGTAAAAAATCGAAGGGTCGATAAATCTTATGAAGTCTATTTGTCCCTATATCAAGGCATCACAGGAAACGAGGATGAAAAGAACATATATAAGCAATTCAGCAGAGATTTTTTTGATCTGATAATTATTGATGAGTGCCATAGGGGTTCGGCAAGAGATGATAGCGCCTGGCATGATATCCTGAAATATTTCAATAAGGCTACTCATATCGGTCTTACCGCAACCCCAAAGGAGACAGCCGTCGTAAGCAACATTGAATATTTTGGAGATCCTATCTACACCTATTCTTTAAAACAAGGAATTGATGATGGGTTTCTTGCACCCTACAGAGTTATCAGAGTAGGAATCAATGTTGATTTGGAAGGTTGGCGACCTGAAGATGGGAAGACAGATAAAGACGGATTCCTTGTTGAAGACAGGATATACAACAAGAACGACTATGACCGACATTTGGTCATCG
>DAIPJA010000264.1:0-2026 GCA_036770525.1 Gudongella sp.
AGGATTGGAACAGACGCTACAGAATGAACATGGATAGGATCAAAACTGGAGACATAGAGGAAATTGCGGCTGTAGTAAGAAATTTGTCCATACTTGACGATGAAAAGGGCTTGTCCACCGGTGAAAGAAAAATGCTGGGAAATGCAAGACAGATGCTGTTAAGTGAGCTTGTACTTGCATCCGGTAAGGATATGCCTGAAGTCGAGAAACTGGTCCATGATGCAATCAGGGAATCAGAGAACCTTGATGAATAAATTTAATGGTAATTGTTTTAAAAACGAAGTATAATATTGTGTACTGTTTATTGGAGGTGAGTGTATGGTCAAAAGGATTTTAAGAATACTGATTGGATTATTTGGAATGCTGATAGGGTATCTGGCTTACAGCCTTATCCGGGAATTTCAGTTATTCAATCTTGCAGGTGCAACTGAGTTTGCCGTGATCCTACTTTTTATTTTTACATTTGGAATTATATTTTTTATTTTTTCTTCCTGGATCATGAAAAAAGGGCAAAACATAGCGAGGTTGATCGAAGCGGAGCTTCAGAAATTCTCGATTCAGAACATAGCTCTGGGAGCTATTGGACTGATCATAGGGCTTGTCATAGCATATCTTCTGAGTCAGCCCCTTTACAGGATCAGCATTCCTTATGTTGGAGTCATCGCATCTATTGTTCTCTACGGATTATTTGGTTATCTTGGAATAAAGATACCGACCAGGAATATAGATGATATTTCCAATACTCTGGGAAATTTTGCAGGTAATGTGGCGAGTGGAAGAAAAAGCTCAAAGGACAAGGCAAAGGCTGGCAGATCCTGTCCAAAGATACTTGACACAAGCGTAATAATCGACGGCAGGATAGCAGACATAGTCAAGACTGGCTTTATAGAAGGACCACTGGTAATACCGGAATTCGTACTGGCAGAGCTCCAGCATATCGCGGATTCATCTGACGGACTTAAAAGAAACAGAGGAAGAAGAGGTCTTGATATCCTCAACAGGATCCAAAACGAGCTGGATACAGAAATCATAATCCATGACAAGAAATTCGACGATATCGCCGAGGTGGACTCTAAGCTTCTAAAGCTGACTCAAATGCTGAAGGGCAAGATAATCACCAACGACTACAACCTAAATAAGGTTGCCGAGGTTCAGAGAATAGAAGTCCTCAATATCAATGAGCTTGCAAATGCAGTGAAGCCGGTGGTGCTCCCTGGTGAGGAAATGGTAGTACAGGTCGTCAAGGACGGAAAGGAATCCGGTCAGGGTCTGGCATATCTTGACGATGGTACGATGATCGTCGTAGAAAGCGGAAAAAGGTATATTGGTGAAACCATTGATGTAATAGTTACATCTGTACTTCAAACATCTGCAGGCAGGATGATCTTCGCAAAGCCAAAGGCTTTGTCTGACAAAGTGGTCTAAGGTTATTACCTTATCAGTATACGGGGTGAAGGAATGTATAAGGGCAATTACGTATCGGTAATAATAGCAGCTGCTGGAATGAGCAACAGGATGGGAAGCAAGATAAACAAGCAATTCATAGTAATAGACAACAAGCCCATACTGGCTCATACCATAGAGAAGTTTGAGCAGTGCAGATATATAGATGAGATAATCGTCGTAACAAAAGAGAATGAGGTTGATTACTGCCGCAAGGAGATCGTAAAAAGGTATGGCTTCAAGAAGGTCTCCAACATAATAAAGGGCGGCAAGGAAAGGCAGGATTCAGTATACAATGGGATCATGGCTCTGAATGAGAAGGTTGATATAATACTTACTCACGATGGTGCACGGCCCTTTGTAAGACAGGAATCCATTCTTAAGGGAATAAAGGGTGCCTATGAGCTTGGAGCCTGTGTTATCGGCGTCCCCTTGAAGGATACGATAAAGGTAGTTGATGACAGCGATGTTGTGCACCATACTCCGAAGAGGTCACTGCTGTGGGCAGCTCAGACTCCACAATGCTTTAAGGCGAAGAATTTGAAGGAGGGCTATGAGTATGCCTTCTCACAGGGCATACTTG
>DAIPJA010000061.1:0-10477 GCA_036770525.1 Gudongella sp.
AATTAATTCTCCAATTCGATGTCCATTCACATCATTGAAAGGAAAAACAAGGTCACAAGAAACAATAATATGATGGCTTTTGTGACTCTTGAGGATCTGTATGGAGCGATAGAGTGTATAGTATTTCCAGCAATTTATGAAAAGAGCTCAAATCTAATTGAGGAGGACAGCATTGTCCTTGTTGAGGGAAGACTATCCATATCAGAGGTTGAGGATCCGAAGATTATCGTTGAAAAGCTTTCTCCGATCCAAAAGCTCAATTTTGAGAAGATATATCTAAAGCTGCAGAGATCCAAAAGACCTGATATTCTCGGTGACGTCAAGGGTATACTGTCAAAATATCCGGGAGAAACACCGGTCTATGTATTTTTCGAGAGAGAGAATAAAATGGTTGCAGCCGACAGAAGCCTCTGGATAAAAAAAGGAAGCAGCGAGGCAATTGAGGAGTTGCAAGATCTTTTAGGCAAGGATTGCGTGAAGTTGTCCTGAGTATTTGCTGAACAAAGAGTAAAGGGAGGTATCTATGAAGACGATCGGAGTTTTAACCAGCGGAGGCGATGCACCGGGTATGAATGCTGCAATAAGGGCAGTGGTCAGGGCCGGGATTTTCAATAATGTAAGAATGCTAGGTATTCAGCAGGGTTACCAGGGTCTGATAAATGGTGAACTTGATGATATGGATGTATCCTCAGTGGCTGACATCCTGCATAGAGGAGGGACGATCCTCAGAACTGCAAGGTCTGAGGAGTTCATGACTCCCGAAGGGTTCAAAAAAGCCCTTAACGTCATAGATGTGTATAACATGGATGGCCTGGTGGTCCTTGGAGGGGATGGAAGCTTCAAAGGGGCAAGGGAGCTGGCAAAGGTTGGAGTAAACACCATTGGGATACCCTGCACAATAGACAATGATCTGGCCTATACCGACTACACCATAGGCTTCATGACCGCAGTGGAAACAGCTGTGGATGCTATAGGGAAAATCAGGGATACCTCCTCTGCCCATGGACGAGCAAATGTTGTCGAGGTAATGGGGAGACATTGCGGGGATATCGCACTATATGCCGGAGTTGCAGGCGGTGCAGAGAGTATCGTGGTTCCGGAAAAGTCATTTGACGTTGAAGAAATTTGTCAGAAGCTCCTCAAGGGCAGGAATAGAGGAAAGCTGCATCATATAATCGTATTTGCAGAGGGAGTGGGAAATGCCTACGAGCTGACAAAGGAGATTGAGGAGAAGACAGGCATAGAAACCAGGCTTACTGTTTTGGGTTACCTTCAAAGGGGAGGAAGTGCTTCTTCGTTTGACAGGATCCTTGCCAGCAGGATGGGCATTAGAGCAGTTGAGCTCCTGCTGGATGGGAAATCAAACCGGGCATTGGGCTTCAAATGCAATGAAATAGTTGATGTAGACATAAACGAAGCACTCTCCATGAAAAAGATTTTTGAGGATGAGCTTTACGAGACGGCCAAGGTGCTGTCTATTTAGGAGGAATTTATATGATGAAGAAAACCAAGATAGTGGCTACCATAGGACCAGCCTCTGAATCAGAGGATATGTTGAGAAAACTAATATCACAGGGAGTAAATGTGTGCAGACTTAATTTCTCACATGGAAGCCACGAGGAACATCAGGTAAGGATAGATGCTATAAAGAAGGTCAGACAAGAGATGAATGCTCCGGTTGCAATTATGCTGGATACAAAGGGGCCTGAAATCAGACTTGGCAAATTCAAGGACGGAGTGATTGAGATAAGGCAAGGCCAGGAGTTTACTCTGACCACCAGAGATGTAGAGGGCGATTCAAGCATAGTCACAGTCTCCTATAAGGATATGCCAAACGACGTTTCCATAGATGGGATCGTGCTTATAGATGATGGACTAGTAGAGTTCAAGGTCGTTGAAAAGACAGATACGGACATAAAATTGATCGCTCTTAATGAAGGGATACTAAAGAACAATAAGGGAGTAAACGTGCCTAATGTAAGCATAAATCTTCCCGCTCTCACTGAAAAGGATATTGGAGACATCTTATTCGGAATAAGGAATGAGGTTGATTTTATAGCAGCTTCCTTTGTAAGAAAAGCATCAGACGTAAATGATATAAGAAGGATCCTGGAGGAGAATGGCGGGCTCGATATTGACATAATATCCAAGATAGAAAACCAGCAGGGTCTGGATAATATCGATGAAATAATAAATGTCTCCGACGGAATAATGGTGGCAAGAGGAGATCTTGGCGTCGAAGTCCCGACAGAGGAGATCCCGCTTATCCAAAAGACCTTGATCAGAAAGTGCAATCAGGTTGGCAAGCCTGTAATAACGGCAACTCAGATGCTTGATTCCATGATAAGAAACCCAAGGCCTACCAGAGCCGAGGTAACTGACGTTGCAAATGCTATCATTGACGGAAGCAGTGCAGTCATGCTCTCAGGAGAGACCGCTGCGGGAAAATACCCCCTTGAAGCAGTGAGGACCATGTACAATATATGCATAAACACAGAAAATTCTCTTGATTACAGAGAGATACTAAAGCTTCGGTCAGGTGCAAATGAGATCACTACTACCAACGCAATTTCCAAAGCAACGGTTAATACTGCTCAAGACCTTGGGGCTAAGGCAATAATAACGGCAACTTCCTCCGGATATACTTCAAGAGCTATATCCAAGTTCAGACCCAAGGCTCCAATAATCGCAGTCACCACCAAACCTTACGTCGTAAGAAAACTTGCACTTGAATGGGGAGTGCACCCCATCCTTGCTCCTGCCTGTGAGTCTACTGACGAGGTACTTGACAATTCAATCCATGCATCAATGGAGGCGGGATTTGTAGAAGAGGGAGATTTGGTCGTTATAACTGCGGGCATACCTGTAGGGCTTTCAGGAACAACAAACCTTATAAAAGTACACACCATAGGAAAAGTACTTCTTACAGGCATGGGAATTGGAAACAGGGTAGGAACAGGCAGGGTAGTTGTTGGGAACTCGGAGGATGAGCTATTGTCCAAGTTTGAAGATGGAGATGTTCTTGTATGCAGAGCAACCTATAGAGACATGGTCAAATTTATGGAAAGAGCCTCAGCAGTCATAGCTGAGGAAGGAGGACTCACATCCCACTGTGCCATAGTAGGCCTGAATCTTAACAAGCCAACAGTAGTCGGTGCAACTAATGCCACACAGCTTCTTAATGAGGGAGACATAGTCACTGTCGACGGAATCACAGGACAGGTTTACAAAGGTGAAGCAAAAGTGTTATAATCCACATTATAAATGACAATGCGAGGAGTATGGTAAGATGATAGAAGGCAGAATAGAGACTGAAGAGCTTTATGTCCTTATAAGAAAGAGAATAATCCAGCTTCAGTACCAACCTGGGGAAATACTGAACGAAGCAGATCTTGCAGATGAATTCGGTGTCAGCAGAACACCGGTAAGAAGGGTTTTCCAGCTGCTTAGTACAAATAAGCTGATCAACGTGGTACCCAGGTACGGAGCCCAGGTTGCACCAGTTGATTTCAGAAGAATGAAGGCGGTATTTGAGGTTACAAGAGAGTTGGATCCCTTTGCCACAAGACTTGCAGTAGAGAGGATCACCAAGGATAAAATCCAGGAGCTTCAGGAGATTGTGGACAGGATCAACAATTACCATATTGAAACTGACTATCAGAAGGCCATCGACGACGATGAAAAATTCCATGAGATAATCCTGGAAAGCTGTGGCAACGAGTGGCTTCAGGACATACTGACCTCGCTTCACCACCACACGGAAAGGCTCTGGCACTATTGTGAAAGCTATTTCGACAGCATCGATCTTTTTTCAGAAACTCTGACAAGTATCCTTGAAGCCATCAAAAATGGCGATTCTGAAAAAGCAGAGCAGCACTCCAGAGACCATATAGACCAGTTCGTATCAATAATAAAAAGTGAAATGCTATAGAGTATAGATAAATCTCATCCAAAAATAATTTGGATGAGATTTTTTTATATTATTTTAGAAATACTATTGAAATACAATTGAAAAACATATAGAATAGTAAACAAGAACCAAATGATAAAAATATAACAAGGAGTGATTGAATGGGGGGAAATGAAAATGAACGATAGTTTTTATGTAGTGACCAACAATCCTCTTTTTTTTGAGTCTGAGTTCAGAACATTCAGAACAGAAAGGATAGACGGAAGCTTTGAGGATGTACTTCTTAAGGTGAGAGATATGATCCACCAGGGACATGAACTCATAAGTCATCCACTGGGAGCCAGTATCAGGATGATGTACTCTCCTTACAGATCAGTTCTTGTAGGAGAAAAAATGGATACGCTTAATGGTGTCTTTGCAGAGGTGATCGAAAGCAGCATTGAGACGTACAGAAAGAACACTGAGCATAGAATAATCGACCATAAGAATGAAAATGATTATGCTCTCATAGACAAGCATCTGCTTCTGGAAGCTATAAAGGAACATGAGAGTCTGAAGATGGTTAAAGAAAATCTGGAGGTGTAAAAATGAAGCTGGAATTAAGAAAGGTAAAGGTCAAGGACATCGTACTTGGGGATCAAATGAAGTTTGCCGATGGTGTTCTTACAGTGGATGTGAATGGACTTATCGCAGCTTTGAAGGATGATGTAAACGTAAAGGAAATCAAGATCGATCTGGCAAAGCCAGGAGATAAGACGAGAATTATCCCTGTTAAGGACGTAATCGAGCCAAGAGTTAAGGTCGAGGGGAAAGGGAATGGTTTCCCGGGAGTTACTACACCTATTGAACAACTGGGCTCAGGAGCCGTCAATGTTCTTGACGGAGCAGCTGTTGTTACTATAGGAGATATTGTAGGCTTCCAGGAAGGTGTAGTTGATATGTGGGGAGAAGGTGCAAAATGGACTCCTTTCTCGAAGACTATGAATATTGTGGTTGATATAATCCCGGCTGATGGACTGGACCCACATACTCACGAGACAACTGTAAGACTTGCAGGTCTTAAGGCAGCAGAGCTTATCGGATATGCAGCTAAGGATGCTGTTGCTGATGAGGTAGAGGTATTCGAAATGGGAAGCATTTTTGAAGAGACTGAAAAGTACCCTGATCTTCCTAAAGTAGTATATGTAGAGATGCTTATCTCTCAAGGACTGCTTCATGACGGTTACATCTATGGAGTAAACAGCCAGCAGATACTACCTACTCTGATACACCCAAATGAAGAGCTTGATGGAGCTGTTATAAGCGGAAACTGCGTTGCTGCATGTGATAAGATCACTACCTACCAGCATCAGAACAACTCAGCTATTCTGGATCTTTACAACAGACATGGAAAAGACATCAACTTCCTGGGAGTAATTCTTACTCCTGAGCTTACGACACTTGCAGGAAAGTTCAGGACATGTGACTACACAGCTAAGCTTTGCAAGAGCCTGGGAGCAGATGGAGTCATAATATCTGAGGAAGGATACGGAAATCCGGACTCAGACCTGTTGATGATCTGTAAGAGACTTGAAAGTGAAGGAATAAAGACTGTACTTATAACTGACGAGTGCTCAGGCTGGGATGGAATGAGCCAGCCATTGGCAGATACTACACCTGAGGCAGTTGCAGTAGTTTCAGCAGGAAATGTAAGCCACGTAGTTGAGCTTCCACCAGCTGACAAGGTTATCGGAAATGCTAAGGCAATCGCAACACTTGCAGGTGGCTGGGAAGGATGTCTGAGTGAAGACGGCAGCATGAAGTGCGAGCTTAATGCAGTCATAGGTGCTACTTCTGAAATCGGCTATCACAATCTAACAGTGAAGCTGTATTAGAAAGGGAGGTTAGAGAAATGTCATATAAAATTCTGTACTATGTAAACCAGTTCTTTGGACAGGTAGGCGGAGAGGAGCAGGCAGGTATAGCTCCATTCTATAAGGAAGAAAAAATTGGACCTGCAATGGGCTTTGAGCAGCTCCTGAAAGGAGAAGCGCAGGTAGTTGGTACTATCGTTTGTGGCGATAACTACTTCAATGAGAATACCGAGGAAGCATTAAAATTCATTTACGACACTATCGCTGCGGTCAAACCGGATATGGTAGTAGCAGGACCGGCATTCAATGCAGGAAGATATGGTATGGCCTGTGCAGGAGTCGCAAATGCTGTAATAGATAAACTTGGAATACCTGTAGTTACTGGTATGTATCATGAAAACCCTGGTGTTGACCAATGCAAGGCTAAGGCAATCATAGCTGAAGTTACCGACTCAGCAGCAGGTATGAGAACTGCGCTTCCTGTAATGGCGAAAATAGCACTTAAGCTTCTTAAGAAGGAGGAGCTTGGAACTCCGAAGGAAGAAGGCTATATAGCTCAAGGCAAGAGACTTACAGTTTTTGCTGACAAAAGGGGTTCAGAAAGAGCAGTAGAAATGCTCATAGCAAGATTCAAGGGTGAGGAGTTTGAAACAGAGCTTCCAATGCCAGTATTTGATAAGGTTGCTCCAGCTGCTGCAATCAAGGATCTTTCAAAGGCCAAGATCGCTCTTGTAACCAGTGGCGGAATAGTACCGATTGGAAACCCTGACAGGATCCAATCAGCAAGTGCACAAAAATGGGGTAAATACAACGTTTCAGATATTAGTGAAATGACTGGTGGATACTACACAATTCACGGTGGTTATGACCCGGTTTATGCAAATGAGGTACCAGATAGAGTTGCACCTCTTGATATGCTTAAGAAATTCGAAAAGGAAGGGCTTATCGGAGAAGTCTATGAGTACTTCTATACTACTACAGGAACTGGAACATCAGTTGGAAATGCGATCCAGTTTGGTAAGGAAATAGGCAAAGAACTTAAGGAAGCTGGAGTGGACGGAGCTATCCTCACTTCAACCTGAGGCACCTGTACTCGTTGCGGTGCAACGATGGTAAAAGAAATCGAAAGATATGGCATCCCAATAGTTCACATGTCAACTATAACAACCATATCTGAATCTGTAGGAGCAAACAGGATAGTGCCTACAATAGCAATACCATATCCTGTAGGTAATCCGAGCCTTTCAAAGGATGTTGAAACGGATATGAGAGAAAAGCTTGTAAAGAGAGCACTCACAGCGCTGTCCACTGAAGTGACCGAGGTTTCATACTTCTAGATCCTGAGAGGCGAAAGCCTCTCCGGGAATAAATTAAGATAGGAGCATTGATATGGAAAAAAACGTAAGATGGATGAAAGTTATTTCATATGCCGGAGCGTTTATTGCTTTTCTAATCGGTTCAGGCTTCGCTACAGGGCAGGAGGTCATTCAATACTTCAGTTCCTACGGAACAATGGGAATAGTGGGTATTCTGGTTGTTTTCATACTATTCCTCTATGTAGGCGCAGATTTTATGCTGACAGGTCATGAAAAGAGGTTCGAGCATGGAAACGACATATACAGGTACTATTGTGGAAATATAATCGGTACTTTCTACGATTACTTCTCCATAGCCTTCATATTCATGTCCTTTGTAGTTATGATAGGCGGTGCAGGAGCAACTATAAATCAGCAATACGGTCTCCCCGTTTGGGTAGGCGGTATCCTAATGGGAATTCTCGCGGTTTCTACAGTAATCTTTGGACTTGGAAGAATAGTAGATGTAATCGGCAAGATCGGTCCAGGGATAGTTGTGTTGACAATATTCCTTGGTATATCAGCGATACTTAAGAATCCTTCCGGACTTGCAAAGGCTGACGAAATAATTCCAACACTTGACCTTATGAAGGCATCGTCAAACTGGTTCTATGCTGCTGGGTCTTATGTAGGCTTCTGTATGCTTTGGCTGGCATCATTCATGGCTTCCCTTGGGAAGGACTCGATCAGCAAGAAGGAAGCCCTGATGGGATCATCATTTGGGGCTTTGGGCTTCAGCTTTGGCCTTGCGATAATAGCGCTGGGAATAATGGCAAATATCGAGCAGCTTGCAGGGACAATGGTTCCATCACTTGTCCTGGCACAAAACATATCACCGATCATGGCATTTATCTTCTCATTGATCGTAGTTGCAGGCATATATACGACATCAGTTCCTTTACTATGGCAGGTAGTTGCAAGATTTGCTGAGGAGAAGACAAAAAAATTCAGAATACTGTCAGTTGTTTTAGCAGCAGTTGGTGTATTCGTAGGGCTTTTGGTCCCATTCAACAGGCTTGTAAATATTATATATGTAATAAACGGATATGTCGGGATACTGCTGTTGGTATTTATGATAATAAAAAGAGTAAGAGTCTCTGTTTTGAAGGGGAGTACCCTGAAACAGATTGCATGATTCTATTAAGCCTGAGGGAAGCACCTCAGGCTGTTTTTTTACCTCAAATCCTTCTCAACCCATACAAACACTGGTATAATAATTTGGTGATACGAAATATCCTTGAGGGGGAGTAGAGCTTGAAGAGCAGCAGAAAAGAACTGATTCTAAACGGAAACATCTATAGGGTGCTCCTTACTCTTTCAATTCCCCTAATGGTAAACAGTATGATCCAAACGATGTACAATTTGGTGGATGGTATATGGGTCAGCAAGATATCATCAGTGCATTTCGCAGCAACTTCATTCGTCTTTCCAGTAAATTTTCTCTTTATTGCTCTTGGTATAGGACTTTCCGTAGCTGGAACGTCAATACTATCCCAGCTTGTGGGAGCTGGCAGGGAGGAGCTAGGCAGGAGATACACAACACAGATAATAGCAGCCTCCGTGCTGCTTTCAGTCGTTTTTGCTATAATTGGCGTTATACTAAGTCCTTTTATCGTCAAGTCCATGGGAGGCACAGGTGATATCCTTAAATATGGGAACATCTACCTAAGGATCACTTTTTTGGAGTTGCCCTTCATATTTCTTTTCTTCAGCATCAACTCGATAAAAAATGCTCAGGGAGATACTCTCACTCCTACTATCTTAAGTGGCATATCGGCTCTTATGAACATGGTTCTGGACCCAATCTTTATCTTCACCTTTGGGTGGGGTGTTGCGGGAGCTGCATGGGCTACTGTTCTCTCCAGAGCTCTTCTCGCCGGTTATGGAGCGAAGCTGATATTCGACAGAAGCAATATCCTAAGACCTAATTTCAAGAATTTCAGGTTTGATAAGAGTATTCTTGATGAAATCATAAGAGTAGGACTTCCTGCTACAATAGGTCAGTCAGGCGCAGCCTTCGGCTTTATAATACTGAACGGCTTCATCGTTTCCTATGGAACTGCAACTATGGCAGCATTTGGAATGGTAAACAGGATAACTTCACTGATAATGCAGCCGGCGATGGGTATAGGAGCAGCTCTGACAGCAGTTATTGGTCAGAATATCGGTGCAGGAAAGATCGACAGGTCAAGAGAATCCTTCAATAAGGCAAGCATATTAACGCTAGCAATGGGATTAGTTGGGTGTATTTTTCTTTTGATATTTAACGAGAGATTGGTAAATTTCTTCATTCAGTCTAAGGACGACCCTGAAGTAATCAGACAAGGCATAACTTACATGGCATATGTTGCCTTTACCATGCCATTGATGGGAATGTTCAGCGTATTTCAGGGTGTTTTCCAGGGATCAGGTCACACAAGGCACTCAATGGCAATGGAGGTTTGCAGGTTGTGGCTCATCAGGATACCCATGATCCTTCTATTCAAAAACTACACTCAGCTGGGTTCAACGGGAATCTGGATAGCAATGAGCGCAAGTAACCTGATTATTGATATTTATGGGTACTATATATACAAGAAGGACAACTGGAGCCACGGAATACTAAACTCTGCATCATAGGAAAGGGATAATCATGCTTTTAATGACCATCGAATCAGTTACAAAATCATATGTTGAGAGGAAGTTGGTTGAAGAAATCAGCTTCGGAATTAATGAGGGCGACAGAGTTGGCCTGATTGGAATCAACGGAGCTGGGAAGTCGACCCTGCTTAAGCTCCTTGCAGGTCTGGAGGAGCCAGATTCAGGCAGGATAATAAGAGCCAGTGATGCTGTGGTATCATATCTCCCTCAAAACCCAAATTTTAAGGACGAAAACACTGTATTGGATCAGGTGTTTGGTGGTCATTGGGAAAGGATGAGAGTTCTCAGGGATTACGAGAGAGCAATCTCGGCCTCGGATATTAAGAATGATCATATAATGATGCTTACAGCTGAGATGGACAGGTTAAACTGCTGGGAGCTTGAGGCAGATGCTAAAAACATTCTTACCAGGCTCGGAATTACAGACTATAGTTCACGGATAAGGGATCTTTCAGGAGGTCAAAGAAAGAGAGTTGCCCTTGCTACTGCATTGATCCAGCCATCAGACCTGTTGATTCTGGATGAACCAACAAACCACCTAGACAACGACACAATTGAATGGCTGGAAAGAAAGCTGATGGAAAGAAAGGGAGCATTGTTCATGGTAACCCACGACAGATATTTCCTGGACAGGGTCACCAACAGGATCATGGAGCTTGAAGGTGGGAACATCTACTCCTATGAAGGTAATTTTTCATATTTTATGGAGAAGAAGCTTG
>DAIPJA010000062.1:0-10395 GCA_036770525.1 Gudongella sp.
CTCCCAATGGAGAACGAATGAAAGTACGACCCTAAGTATTGCAACAGATGCAAGTATTATGAACTCGTCGATGGTCCTTATTACAACGGTCTTTATGATCTCGGCTGCAAGCTTGAACTCAAGGCTCAGAGTCATCGCCTTGGCAAAGTCGATGGCAACATCGTCGCCCCTGAAGTCAAAGCCGTTCCTGAAAAACTGGACAAGACCCCGTACTGCTGCTATTGCAATAATGGCAACCCCTATTAGCTCCAGCGAGCTTGTGATATATGGTACTATGTACTCAAGAAAATGCTCGATAATCAAAGTAATCGCTCCTTAAATTATAAAAGTAGAACAATGAATTCCCTAACGTCCATTCTACCATATGATGTACTGAATGCCAAAATAAAATTATGATCATCTATCTGTTTTTTCGGTTTGACCACCATGTGAATAGAACTGAGAAGGCCAGTATCTGAAGAATTATCTCCGGATAGCCTGTGAGTGGATCGAATGAGAAGTTAGTGTAAAGAAGCCCCTCGATCGAACCCGGACCGGTTATGACTGCGCCGATCGATGTCAATGCAAACATCAGCCAGGCCAGCTTAAGCCATCCAAAATCTTCCCTTATTATATTATTCCTGAATGGGTATATAGCCGAACCAATGATCGCTCCCCGTACAAGCTGCACAGGTACTGCCAATCTTACTGAGAGGGCATCTGCAGGCTTCATTACAAGGCTCATAAGCTCATCTGCCTCAAAGTAAGAAAAATAGTCGCTAAAAAGCATAAATATTATGCCAAACACTGTATAGGTCAAGGTATGTATAACAGAAAATCTGGAAATGAACCTCAGCGGGCTCTCTCTTTTAACAAACATCCAATTACACCTTCCTTTCTGGGGCATTGGGGACGGTTCTTTTTGTCCCGATTTGTTACGTAATAGTAATAATCCAGGACAAAAAGGACCGTCCCTGGTGTCCTGAGTTATAGCTTTTGACCGCAGTTTGGACAGAAGTTGTGCTGGGGATCAACATTAGCTCCGCAGCTGGGGCAAACTGTATACCCTGCTGTATGGGCATGACCGCAGTCAAGATCACGTTCGGTTATGATAACATCCTCACCCCTTCTAAGTCTGTCGCCCAGGTCTTTGTCCAACATGCATACCTGACCGCAGCATGACTTTGTCACAGTATACCTCCACCCCCACTTAAACAGCGGAATGAAGAAAAAACTAAAAACATTGCAATGACCTTGGACAATGTACCGCGCATATTTACCGCAGTATGAGCATATCTCAGCCCGATTGTATTCATATGTATATGATTTGGGGTAAACCCCCGCAATAAAAAACATTCTTAGGTGCCTCCTTAGGACATCGGGGACGGTCCTTTTTTGTCCCAGTTTGTTACGGTTTCGCAATATTTCAGGACAAAAAGGACCGTCCCTTGTGTCCTGATTGATGCACTGTATTCTTGCTTATCCCAAGCATCTCAGCAATTTCCCTCAATGACATCTTTGATTTATCTATCATGATATCGATCAGAGAATCCATTAAATCTGGCCTTCGAGTAAGCTGCCTTACATCGGTAATACCTTTGCGTTCACAGAATTCACTTATTATTCTTTGTGCCTTTATGTATTTCAATTGTTCCATTTCTTCTTTTGTATCCAGGTATTCCCCTTCATCATCAAGCCTATGGAATGCCTTGAAGGATTCTACACTGCCGGAAAGCTTTATTATCAAATCGTATTGACCCTGTGCCACTATCCCAAGATTGCCTGATATATATCCATTGTAACTGCTCCACGAATATCCTTTGCATTCCTTCGTCATTCCTGCATTGACGGGATTATTGTGTACATACCTTACGACCTGCAGCAGATGTTCATCACTCAGAACCTCCTGGGACTTATACCGATCCTGGAAAACATGTCCAACCCTATCCATCCTGCTGTTCAGCTTCATGGCAAATGTTGTGTTAACTCTCTTGAGAAGGATACCTATCTCAATTAATTCGCCCTTCAAAACAAGGTGCACGTGGTTGTCCATGATGCAATAGGCAGCTACTTCAACCTCAGACTCCTCAATCTTCCTGGACAAAATTTCCATAAATGACGACTTGAAATCATCTCTTCGAAAGATCATTTCCTTATTGATGCCCCTCATCATAATATGGTAGTAGCCAGTGGGGCTTTCCTGTCTTTTCTGTCTCGGCACTATTATCACCTCAACCCAATATTACCATAAATTTGTAGTTTTCAAAATATTATATTATTAAATTCACCAGGTAAATTCACCAGGGACGGTCCTTTTCGTCCTGAATTATTACTTTTTCGTAATAATTCAGGACGAAAAGGACCGTCCCCGATGGCTTAAAGTGAATCTATTAGTCCCAGTATCTCCTTGTTCTCAGGTATATCCTGCATGGAATGTCCATAATGCACGAATCGAAGCACGCCTTCCTTGTCCACCAGCATTTGTGCTGGCATCCTGCCAAGCTTGAACAGGTTGACCTTTTGCCCGTATAGCTTCAACACCTCATGCTTAGGATCCGGGATGCCATAAAACTCCAGGTCATTGTTTCCCCAGTACTTCTCAAAGCTGTCTGCATTCTCCGGTCCGATCGCCACTATTATTGTATCTTTCTCCACAAACTTACTGTAATCCTGATGCAACTGCATCATATGCTTTTGGCAATACATTCATACAAAACCTCTGTTCAGTACTATAAGTACATTTTTCTCTCCCCTGAATGCTGAAAGCTTAAACATATCCCCTCTAAAGTCCTTGAATTTAAAATCCGGTGCCTCTCTATTTACTTCTACACTTGCCATTTAATATTCCCCCCTGTACAGCCTTTGTATTCATTTTCCATTGTATTATACCCATCCAGAAAATCCCCAATAAAAGGCCGTCTGAAAATCCCAGGCGGCAGAAATATTATCCTATTGACTTGATCAAGTATATGAGTACAGCAGCAGCTATGAACACAATAGTCAAGGCTTTCCTGATCCTCTTCCTGGCTTCAGGATCGATACCATTGTAGCCGCTGCCATCCAGCTCCCCCTTGCAGAATGGACACTCCTTCATATGGTCAAGGACATCCTTGCCACAATGAGGGCATTTCACAAGATGCTTCTCAAATCTTTTCAGTTTATCATTCTCATCCATTTTAATACCTCAAAATTGTCTCATTTTTAGTTCATTTCCAGCCAAAAAGGCGGCTTCTTTAGCCAAATCAAAGATTTGGAATTCGCCGCATCTGACCTACGACGAAATCAGAGATTTCTGTTAGGTCATGAAACCGTCCCTGGTGGTTTCTAATTGAGCCAGAACTTCAAGGAAAACAGTATGAACAGGAAAAAGGCAAAGACGAACACAAGGGCAATTGCGAGTCCTGCTCCAACTGCATATTTCATCAGTGCGAACATCTCCCGCTTGCTCATAGGCTCATTGTCGCCGACAAATTGACCTGCCGGTTCCTTTTTCTCCTTCACATACCAGGGTGCCCCCTCAAAATTCATGTCGGCGACTACCCTGCCGTCGTCCTCAAAGTGCTTCTTCATAAAAACTACTCCTTATTATATAAATGACAGGCTACCTTATGCCCCTCTTCCATCTCCTGCATCAAGGGAACCTCTCTGCTGCAGATATCCATCGCATATCTGCACCTTGTGTGGAACTTGCATCCTGACGGCGGATTCGCAGGTGAAGGGATGCTCCCCTCAAGGATGATCCTCTCTGCCTTGAAGTCCGGATCCGGTACAGGAATCGCGCTGAAAAGCGCTTGAGTGTATGGATGCAGCGGATTTCTAAATATAGATTCCTTATCCGCATATTCAACCAGATTTCCAAGATACATTACCCCGACGGTATCTGAAATATGCTCTACAACAGACAAGTCATGGGATATGAAAAGATATGTCAGATCGTACTTTTCCTGAAGATCCTTAAGAAGATTTATGATCTGTGCCTGTATAGATACGTCAAGTGCTGAAACGGGCTCATCGCACACTATAAACTCAGGATTAAGTGCCAAGGCTCTCGCAATGCATATCCTCTGCCTTTGTCCGCCTGAAAACTCATGGGGATACCTGTCCTTATGGTACTCCTGAAGACCGCAATCCTTCATGATGCGTGTGATGTACTCATCAAATTCTGCCTCAGGCACAAGCTTCTTCTCCCTTACAGCCTCACCTATGATCTCACCAACGGGCATCCTTGGTGAAAGGCTTGAATACGGGTCCTGGAATATGATTTGGATCCTGGGCCTTAAGGCTCTAAGGTCTCTTCGATTAAGGTCGTGTATTTCTATCCCGTCAAACTTTACTGAACCGCTGGTTTTATCTGTCAGTCTGAGTATTGTCTTTCCGATCGTAGTTTTCCCGCAGCCTGATTCACCAACAAGGCCCATGGTCGTGCCTCGCTTGATATCGAAGCTTACGTCATCAACCGCCTTTACATAGCCCTTTACCTGGGAGAACATACCTCCGGAAATCGGGTAGTATTTCTTGAGATTTTTGACCTGGATTATGTTTTCATCATTTTCTTCTACAAAATCATCATATCTTACAGCCTCACTCATTGCTCTCCCTCCTTCCCGGCATGTATTGGTAGCAAGCCACCCTATGTGTACCGCTTATCTGATATGTTGGAGGATAAACTCCCTCACAGGCCTTGAATGCCTTGTTGCATCTATCCTTGAAGTAGCAGTAGTTCGGCATATCGATCGGATTTGGAACTGATCCAGGTATGCTGTAAAGTCTTTCGACCTTCCTGTTGCTGCTTGGCTTGGACTCCATCAACCCGACTGTATATGGATGCTTTGGTGAATGGAATATCTCCTGTGCCGTCCCCTGTTCAACCACTCTTCCTGCATACATTACGACCACATAATCCGCCATTTCAGCTATTACGCCTAGGTCGTGGGTAATAAGCATGATGCTGGAATTTATCTGATCCTTAAGATTTCTCAAAAGGTCCATTATCTGCGCCTGAATAGTTACATCAAGTGCAGTCGTCGGCTCGTCAGCGATTATTAGCTTCGGGGTACATGCAAGCGCCATGGCGATCATAGCTCTTTGCCTCATCCCGCCTGACAGCTCGTGGGGATACATCTCGTAAACACCCTCTGCATTGGCGATCCCTACCATCTTTATCATCTCGATGGTCCTTGCAGATACCTGCTCCTTACTCATTTCAGGATTGTGAAGCTCAATTACCTCATCTATCTGCATTCCGACTTTAAATACCGGATTAAGGCTTGTCATTGGCTCCTGAAATATCATTGATATCTCGTTGCCCCTGATTTTCTGCATTTTTTCGGTGGGCATCTTAGCTATGTCGTATACCTGATTGTCCAGGTTGAATCTGATCTCTCCATCCACTATCTGCCCCTGGGGTCTTTGCACCAGCTGCATTATAGATAGTGAGGTCACGGATTTGCCGCAGCCTGACTCACCAACTACACCTACAGTCTTTCCTCTAGGCACATCAAAGGATACCCCGTCAACTGCCTTGACAACTCCTATATCAGTGAAGAAATAAGTGTTCAGATTATCTATCTCAAGGATATTGTTGGGGTTCTTCACGGTCGTGACATACTCTGACTCAGGAACGTCCTTCCTGTTTCTAATCCTTTCGAATTCGTCAGTTATCTTCCTGTTTTCCCTTGAGATCTTCCTCAATTCCTTGGCCGAAAGGTAGTTAACGTTCTTTACAGCCTTGCCGTTCTTACCGTTTAGTATTTTATCCATTAGATTTTTCTTATTGTCCATTTCGCACCTACCGTTTCATCTTGGGGTCAAAGGCGTCACGAAGGCCATCGCCAACGAAGTTGAAGCCAAGAACCGTCAAGAGTATAAGTGTACCTGCAGGTATCCACACAAACCAGAAATTGGTCATCTCATAGGCTGTGGACACGCCGCTAATAATATTTCCCCAGGATGCCAGCGGGAATTTTACTCCCAGCCCCAGGAAGCTCAATGTTGATTCATAAAGTATTACGGAGCCAAGACCCATCGTTGCAAAAACAATTAGCTGAGGTATTACATTAGGTACAAGGTGCTTGAATATCCTTCTGGATACTGATATCCCCGTCGCCTCAGCTGCTATCATAAACTCCTGCTCCCTGAGGGATAATATCTGACCTCTGACCATACGTGCTATGCCAGGCCAGCTCATTATTCCAAGTATAAACATCAAAAAATAGATCCTAAGCTGCGGTGCGACCTCCATGGCATCCATTATTGAACCTAGAATTATCAATAAAGGCATGAAAGGTATACAGTTGAATACGTCAACTATACGCATTATCAGCATATCAACCCATTTGCCGAAGTACCCTGCCAATCCTCCCATGATTACTCCGAGGGCAGATTCCAGAAGTACTACGATAAATCCTATGGTAAGTGATATCCTTCCTCCATACATAAGCCTTGTCATTACGTCCATTCCGTGTTTGTCCGTTCCAAGCCAGTGCTTCGCTGAAGGCTGTTCGTGGATGGATATAAGGTGGGTCTGGGTGTCAGCCTTCACTGTATAAAGGTTGTTGATCCTCGACACCTGATACTCCACATCTACACCCTCTTCATTCTTGAACATAAAGGATGGGTGGTTGCCCTCGATCGCATCACTAAGGGCTTTCTTGAATTCTATAGTAAGGAAGACATCCGGTGATGCCGGCTGTATAGCAAGGTTTGACAGAAGGGCATATTCCTCGTCATCCTTGTAGATCACGGCTAAATTGTCCTCCTCCTCGATCCTGTAATCGACACCATCTGCAGAGAAAGTAAATATTCCATCTTCTCTGAAAGCCTTCTCAGCTGCATAGGTAAACTCATAGCCAAGGTTTTGTGTCGGTATTGCCGGATCGAATATATTTTTCGACTCAATGGCTGCATCTCCGGATCTTCCCAATACATATTCCCTGCCGCTTTGAACTATCGTGTAAAGCTCACCATCAAGGTTAAATTGACCCACATTGCCAAGGACCGCCTCAGTAGCAGCTGCATTAAGCTCTGGTGAGATTACTTCTCCGTCGATGCCATTAATGGCGACAAGCCCTCTGAAGTTTGTTATCCTGGCTATTGGTGCTGAAGTGACTATCTTGTAAAATTCCTCGCCCTCCTCAACTATGTGGTACTCCTGCCCGCCTGAGGTGAAGGTTGTCTTTCCGCTGTTTCTTGCAAGGATAAATGCTGAGTGGGCTGAGCTTGAATACTCCATCCCTTCAACAACTGTATATCTGTAATCGTTATTGTAGGTGATACTCGCATATTCCTTGGACATGGTTCCTACATACTTGAAGACCTGAGTCTCCTCATAAGGTGTCACCAAGCCTCCGATAAAGGAGAACACAAACATAAACGCAATTATTATCAACCCAATTATCGCTAGTCTGTTCCTGATAAATCTCTTTACAACTAGCATCCCGGGGGATAGCACCTTGACTCTCTGTTCATCCCCAAGACTACCGGATGTGCTCACATGACTCTCAGCTATGTTTTCTTCTTTTTCTTTAATTATCATCTCTTGATTCTTCTCAGTCACGTAAAATCACCTCCATCAGTCTATTCTGACTCTAGGGTCAACCACTGCATACAGAATGTCTGCAATAAGTGTACCCAACAGCGTCAGAACTGCTAAAAATACCATGTAAAACATGGTGAAGGGTATATCGCCGCTTACCATGGCAAGATATCCCGTGTAACCGATACCTGGGATCTGGAACAATGTCTCTGTAATAAGAGCTCCAGCAAATAACCCCGGCAATGATCCCCCAAGAATTGTCACTATCGGGATCAAGGTGTTTCTAAAGGCGTGGAAGTTAATAACTCTCTTTTCGGAAAGTCCCTTAGCCCTTGCCGTTCTAATAAAGTCTGAATTAAGGACCTCCAGCATGTTGGTCCTTGTGTATCTCATAAGGCTTCCTATTCCAATAATGGTCAATGTCATGACGGGAAGGACAAAATGGCTTGCCACGTCCATGAACTGCCCAAATGGGTCCAGAAGCATATAGTTTCTTCCCACCTTACCGTAAAGGTCGAACCACCCAAGCCATACCGAAAAGATTAGCTTAAGGACGGTAGCAAAGAAGAAGGTTGGAAGAGAAATCCCCAAAAGTGCCACTACAGTTACTGCATAATCAGTTCTGCTGTACTGCTTTCTTGCTGCAAGGATCCCCAGCGGGATCGATATTATAACCTGAAGCACGAATGCTATTGAACCAAGTATAAATGAATCCCAGATAACCGATGCAAACTTTTCAGTAACCGGCACGCTAAAGGCCCAGGAATCTCCAAAATTCCCTCTGACCGCATTAGACAGCCACTTAAAGAACCCAGGTACTATACCAATATCCAGTCCATATGCCGCGTTCAGCTGTGCCAGCCACTCGCTGTAGGGCTTGGAATTTGGTCTCATTGAAAGCATCCTTGCCTGGGACTCAACATATGACGTTGGGATGCTTCTCATTATGGTATAAATTATCAGCGATACGAAGAATAGAAGTACCGCTGATATCAATAGCCTCTTTAATATGTATTTACGCATTTGATATCCCTCGTTTTCCGTTAAATAGTTAGCTGGTTAATACGCCACCCCAATAAATTACCTGATGGCGCAACATGAGCCCACAATTGTGGGCTCATGCTTAACCATCGACTGCTATTTCATTTCCAGAAGCTCTAGGTCGTTCATCCATCCCCAGTAAGTCGTTATGTCTGGTGTTACTGTATCCATGTTGATTCTTTCTGGGCTGAAGATTACCAGGTTCTGTCTTTGATAAGTCGGGATCTCTACTCCCCAGTCAAGGATTATGTCAAGAGCTTGCTTGTAAACTGCTTTTCTGAACTCTTGATCCGGGCTCTTTCTAGCTTCGATTATCAATCTGTCAAGCTCGGCGTCAGCTATGTTGTAGCTGTTGCTGTCAGTTCCGCCCAGGCCTTTGCCATTTGAGCTGTGGTATACCTGATACATATCCGGGTCAATAGTTGAGCCCCATGCAGCAGTCCACATCTCATGTGTATTGGCGTCCAAAGTATCCCAAAGAACGTTGGTATCTGCCGGGTCATTGATAGTTAAAGTGATGCCTATCTTCTCAAGTGATGTCTTTGTGTCAGCAAGTATTGCAAACGCAGGGTGATCACCTATTCCATCAGCAGGAACGATTATTTCGTACTCAAGGTCTGCTCCAGCTGGAGCTGCAGTGAATTTGCCAGTTGCTTCGTCAAATGTATAGCCCGCTGCCTTAAAGAAGCCAACTGCTGCCTCAAGAGCTGCTGCATACTTGTCCTCAGCTACCATGCTCTCAGTGTAGATGTCATTTCCGTCTACATCCTTGGAGTATGCAACTGAGTAGCCTGGATCAGATTTTTGTGGAGCTGCCCAGGATGTACTTGATATCGGATAGTTGATTACAGATGCCGCATCGCCATAGTAGCTGTCGATAGCAACGTCTCTGTGTACTGCGAATACCGTTGCAAAGCCTTTTCTCAGGTTCTTGCTCGCTTCAGAATCCTGAACTCCACCGACGTTGACAGTCTTGGAGTTGATTCCGATGTAGCCATAGCCCAGGTTGTCAACTGAAACAGCTGCGATCTTATCGCCAACCGCTTCGCCGTTTGAGTTGTATGACTTCAACTCATCAAACTTAGCCTTTGACCCTGATGGGTTTGCCAGGTCGATTACGCCTGTGCCAACACCGGCGATCATTTCTGCGTCAGTAGTTTCCTTCAATTGTACATACTTGGTCTTTGGTGCGCCCTTGTAGTAGTTTTCATTTGCTTCATAGTAAACTACCTTGTCCTTGTATTCAATGAACTTGTAAGGACCTGCTCCCATTGGAGTTGTAGTCTTAGCTTCTATTCCGGAAAGGTCTCCTCTTGTGAAACCAAACTTGTTGTTGTCATAATCATACATATCTTCGCTTCCATAATAGTGCATTGGAGCTACCTGGATACCGCAGATAGTATAAACTGCAGATGCGTCAAATCCCTTGGATTTAACTTCTACTTCATATTTTCCAAGCTTCTTGATACCTTCAATATTCGGTACCTCAGTACCATCTGATGCTGCAAGCTTTTCCTTAAGAACGATTCTGCCTACTTCACCCTCGATATCGCCTGCAAAATAGCCTTCGCTTCCGCCGTAGTTAGCTCCAAGAGTTTTCCAGTCGTCGCCATACTGAGCGATTATGTCTGAAAGCACCTGTGCCTCGTCAGCTACAGCAGCTGCGTCGTAGTTTGCATCCTTGGCATAGAAGAATGCGAATAGATCCTTTGCAACAGGATATTGATCTGTGTAAGTCTTATAGTTTGGATCTCCATAAATGCTCTTGACCCAGTCTAGCTCGTCAGTCAGGACTCCGCTTACGAAATCAGTCATAAACGCCTTCATTTCGTCTGTTGGGT
>DAIPJA010000063.1:0-10368 GCA_036770525.1 Gudongella sp.
AGACTGATTATATAGATATATTTTTACTTCACGAGCAGGAAAGCGAGCACACAATAAGAGGTCACTACCCTGCCATCGATTACCTGATAAAAGCAAGGGAGCAGGGCAAGATAAGGGCTGTCGGGATATCGACCCACAAGGTGGCAGGGGTCAGGGGCTTCCTTAAATACAGGGAGCTTGACATAGTCCATCCACTGCTCAACATATACGGCATTGGGATCCATGACGGCACCAGGGACGATATGGTAGAAGCTGTCAAGGCCTGTCATAGTGAAGGTCGTGGTATTTACAGCATGAAGCCTCTTGGAGGAGGACATCTCATAAATCGTGCTGAGGAAGCCTTCGGTTTTTTAAGAAATATGAAGGAGCTTCACTCCATAGCAATAGGCCTGCAGTCGACCCAGGAAATCGACGCTGCTGCTCAAATGCTGCAAAGTGGGTATATAGAAAAAAATACAAAGGAACAGATAAACAGATCAAACAGAAGGCTTATAGTTCAGGATTACTGCCAGGGTTGCGGAAACTGCGAGAGCAGATGCCAGCAGGGAGGCATAACCGTAATAGACGGAATGGCAGTCCCAAACGATAAATGCATCCTTTGCGGATATTGTGCCACGGTTTGTCCGGAATTTTGTATAAAAGTTATTTGATAATGATATAATGGAGAGAGTATGGAGAGAATTTTAGGCTTGGACGTTGGAACAAAGAGAATAGGAGTCGCAATAAGCGATCCATTGGGCATAACCGCCCAGCCTCTCATAACTATTGAGAGAGAAAGCAAGAAGAAGGACCTTGAGGCTATCGAAGCCCTGCTTGATCAATACCAGGTCAGAAAGGTCGTTGTCGGAATGCCTTATAACATGAACGGAACAATTGGTCCTTCAGGTGAAATGGCAAAAATGGTAGGCGAAAAGATAAAAAACAAATTTAAGATCGAGCTGATATATGTAGACGAAAGACTCAGCACAGTGTCTGCCGAACGAGTACTTATTGAAGGTGACATAAGGCGGGAGGAAAGAAAAAACATTATCGACAAAGTGGCAGCATCCTATATCCTGCAAACTTATCTCGATTCAAAGTAAAGGAGGATATTATGACTGAAAAACATGTATTTTATGACGAGCTGGGAAATGAGATCGAGTTTCTTGTCAAGGCGAAATTCAGCCTGGACGATACCGATTACGTTGCACTGTTGAATGCTGACCAGCTGGACACAATGACCTATCTATTAAAGCTTGAGCTGGACCAGGACGGAGAACCAATATTTGTTACCATAGATGACGAGGAAGAGTTCGAGGAGGTAAAATCAGCCTACGAAGAGCTAAGCAGAGAGCATTTACAATAAGGCGGGTGAAAACAGTGGAAACCACCATTAGAGGCTACATGGATCAACTGCAGAAACGAGGCTACAAATACACAAATCAAAGAGAGGACGTCCTTAGGATCCTATTGGAGAACAAGGAGTCTCATTTGAGCTGCGAAGAGGTACACGGAATAGTTGCCCGTGAAAGCAAGGACGTAGGCATAGCCACTGTTTACAGGACACTCCAGCTTTTTGAAAGGCTGGGGATAGTATACAGGATTAATTTTGACGATGGAGTGAGCCGTTACGAGCTGAATCTCGGCAACGAGAATCATCACCATCATCATTTAATATGCACGGAATGTGGAAGTGTGACTGAAGTGAAGCTGGATCTTCTTGAAGCCCTTGAGGATGAGATCGAAAAAGAGGAAGGGTTTGTTATCCGGGATCACAATGTCAAATTCTACGGGATATGCAAAAAATGTAAGAATAAATGAACGAATTTTAGAGAAAAACAAGGAGTGGTAAAGTGGCAAAACAAAATAAACTGAAAATTATCCCGTTGGGTGGATTGGGAGAGATCGGGAAGAACATAACCGTTCACGAATACAAGGATTCAATAGTGATCGTTGACTGCGGTATGACCTTTCCCGAGGATGAAATGCTTGGAGTAGACATAGTCATACCAGACATTTCCTACCTGATCAAGAACAAGGAGAAAATAAAGGGATTGGTATTGACCCATGGTCATGAGGACCATATTGGGGCGATTCCCTATGTTCTCAAAAAGCTTGACATCCCCATTTACGGGACCAAGCTGACCTTGGGCCTGCTGAACAACAAGCTTAAGGAGCACAACCTGCCCAATGCACAGCTGAATGTGGTGGCTCACGGCGAGAAAATAAAGCTGGGCCATTTTGAGGTGGAATTCATACGAACCACCCACAGCATACCGGACAGTGCAGCAATTGCACTGACAAGCCCTGTTGGAACTGTAATCCAAACAGGTGACTTTAAGGTAGACTTCACACCAATAACACAAGATATAATTGACCTTAACAGATTTGCAGAGCTGGGGAACAAGGGCGTACTGGCACTATTGTCAGACTCAACCAATGTAACCAGACCAGGCTACACAATGAGCGAACGAACCGTAGGTGAGACCTTCAGAAATCTGTTCCACAGAGCAGAGGGAAGGATCATAGTTGCAACCTTTGCATCAAACGTACACAGAGTACAGCAGATCATAGATGCCGCTGAGCTAAACGACCGTAAGGTAGTCATGGCAGGCAGATCCATGGTCAACGTTACGACAGTAGCTGCAGAGCTGGGTTATCTTCGCTTCAACGAGGGCACTATAATCGACGTGAGAGACATGAACAAGTACAGGAAGGACGAGCTTGTCCTTATAACTACCGGATCACAGGGCGAACCAATGAGTGCGCTTACAAGGATCGCATCTAACGAGCACAGACAAATCGAGCTTATCAGCGATGATCTAGTAATAATATCTGCAACACCAATACCTGGAAACGAAAAGACCGTATCCAAGGTAATAAACAACCTGATAGAAAAAGGGATAAAGGTAATATATGAATCCCTAGCAGACATCCACGTGTCAGGCCACGCCTGCCAGGAGGAGTTGAAGCTTATGCACAGTCTGGTTAAGCCAAAGTTCTTCATTCCTGTCCATGGCGAGACCAAACACCTTAAAATGCATGCCGACATAAGTGAATCACTTGGAACTCCAAGAGAGAATATATTCATTCTCGACAATGGTCAAACCCTTGAGCTGTCAAAGAATGAGGCAGGTCTTGGACAAACTGTACCGTCAGGTCATATCCTGGTCGACGGACTTGGAGTAGGCGATGTAGGAAACATAGTACTAAGAGACAGAAAACATCTTTCAGAGGATGGACTTATCGTAGTCGTAGTTACCATGGATAAGGAAAAGGGAGTAGTTGCAGCAGGACCGGACATCGTATCCAGAGGCTTCGTTTATGTTAGAGAATCTGAGGACCTTATGGTCGAGGCGAGACGAGTCGTCAAGGAGACCCTGGAGAATTGCGAGGCAAAAAGGATAACCGACTGGTCAGCGATCAAATCAAATATAAGGGACGATCTAAGGACCTTCCTATATACAACAATAAAGAGAAACCCGATGATATTACCGATCATCATGGAGGTTTAGACCAAAAGGAGAATATGAATGGGCACAAGACTTTTAATGTACCTGGCAGTCATTATGCTGGGAGCTCTGGTTGGAGCCAGAGCAAGCCTTGGCGATCAGTGGAAGAAAAGATTAGGCAGTATCCAGACTGCCTGTCTTCTTTTGTTGCTGGGGGTAATGGGAATCAAGATAGGGATGGATCAGGGAGTAATAGATTCCTTCCTTCAAATAGGCTACAGAGCAATAGTAATGAGTATATTTACCATAAGCTTCAGCATTATCGCTGTTTTAATGGTTAAACGCCTTGTAACTGGAGGTGCGGCCAAATGACATTGAGGATTCTTTTAGCAGTAGTTATTGGAGCACTTATGGGCAAGTTTATCCTTCCACAGGGAACGCTCCAATACACAGACCTAATTATTGACATCGGACTAATGCTGCTGTTATTTTTCGTTGGTATAGATATTGGACTGAACCGCTCTGTCTTTGGAAGGATAAAGGCAATAGGCTTAAGGATACTCTATATCCCAACAGCCATAATCCTTGGAAGCATAGCCGGCTCAGCAGTAGCAGGAATGCTGCTGGGTATGCCCTTCAACGAGGCCGGCGCAGTTGGTGCTGGTCTGGGCTGGTACACACTGTCGTCTATACTTGTTGCAAACTATTCAAGTCAGCTCTCGGCAATGGCATTTATAGCCAACGTTACACGCGAACTAATGGCATTTATGATCATACCGATAATTGCAAAAAAACTTGGATTTCTCGAGGCAATAGCACCGGCAGGTGCAACTGCCATGGATACCGGTCTACCAATAGTATCCAGATCAACGGATCCAGAAACAGCGATCATTGCCTTTGTATCAGGAGTGATCTGCACGGCATCAGTGCCGGTACTTGTTCCATTGATACTGAATCTCTAGCAGGGAAGGAATGATTTTATGAACATTAGATACCTAACCAAGGCAAGCCTTATAGCTGCCATATACCTGGTACTGGTGCTTTTGCAGGCGCTGCCATTTCCGGTGGCAAACCTTACATTTGGTCCGGTCCAATTAAGAATAGCAGAGGGGCTTACACTGCTGCCTCTGGTTGAGTCTGCAGCTGTGCCAGGCCTTTTTATCGGAGTTCTCCTGGCTAACTTTCTTTTGGCACCCTATTCAGGCTTTGGGCTTGTGGACATAATCGGAGGTTCTCTTGTAACACTCATTGCAGCATATCTTACCTCCAAGGCTAAGAATAAGTATGTAGGTATGCTTCCCCCAATACTACTGAACGGAATCATAGTTTCAATATGGGTATCCTACTTCACTAAGATCCCATATCTGTACACAGTACTTGGAATAACGGCAGGAGAGCTGGTAAGCGTCTCCATATTCGGAAGCATTATTCTCTATGTCTATGAAAAGGCATCTAAATACAGGGAATGGTAAAATGACTCATATCAATGAAGACTACATTACAAGCTATATAAGGGAACTGACTCCAAAGAGCTCACCACTTCTTCAGGAGCTGGAGAGCTATGCCGAGGAAAACCACGTACCAATAGTACAGCCTGAGGTAGGGCAGCTTTTGCGTACGCTCATAACTATCCACAAGCCAGCTCATATCCTTGAGGTAGGAACTGCAATAGGCTACTCAGCAATACTAATGGGAGAGTGCCTGAACGGCGACTGGTCAATAACGAGTCTTGAAAGAAATCAGGAGATAATCGCAATAGCTCTTGATAATATAAAAAAAGCAGGCTTTGAAAAGAAGATACGGGTGATCCCGGGGGATGCTCTTGAGACTTTTCCTCATCTAAGTGGCTCCTTCGACTTCATATTTCTAGATGCAGCCAAAGGTCACTATATGGAGTTTTTCGATTATGCATCAAATTTACTTAAACCAGGCGGGTTAATTGTGTCCGACAACGTTCTCTACAAGGGCATGGTGGCGGAGGACAGCCTGGTTCAAAGAAGAAAGCGAACGTTAGTAAACAGACTCAGGGAATACCTTGAGAGGATAAACAACATGGAGGGCTATATCTCATCGGTGATACCTATAGGAGACGGAGTAGCCATAACCTGCAAGGAGGCAAAGCTTTGAAGAAGGTAGAGCTGCTGGCACCGGCCGGCGATTTGGAAAAATTGAAAATGGCGATAATATATGGAGCAGATGCAGTATACCTTGGCGGAGAGGCATTTGGTATGCGTAAGGCATCAAAGAACTTCACTCTGGATCAGATCAGGGAGGGCGTGGAATTCGCCCATGAAAGAGGTAAGAAGGTCTACGTGACCCTTAACATAGTTCCACACGACAAGGACATGGTAGGGCTGGAGGAATATGCCAGAGAGCTGGAGGAGGTTGGAGTAGATGCCTTCATAGTCTCAGACCCCGGAATGTTTACCGTTATCAAGAGAACAACTCCAAATATGGAGATCCATATAAGCACACAGGCAAGTGTTACAAATTACGAAACCATCATGTTCTGGCACGGGCTTGGAGTAAGGCGTATCGTCCTTGCTCGCGAGCTGTCCCTTGAGGAGATAACAAATATCACAAGCAAACTGCCGGAGGACATGGACATAGAATGCTTCGTCCATGGAGCAATGTGCATGAGCTATTCAGGCAGATGCCTAATAAGCAACTACATGACAGGAAGGGACGCCAACATGGGTGACTGTGCACAGCCCTGCCGTTACAAATACCATGTAGTAGAGGAGAAAAGGCCTGGTCAGTACTTTCCAATAGAGGAGCACGAAGAGGGGACATTCCTTTTCAACTCAAAGGACCTTTGCATGCTTGAGCACCTTCCAGAGGTAATTGAAGCGGGAATACACAGCCTGAAAATCGAGGGAAGAGTAAAGAGCTCCTACTACGTTGCAACAGTAATAAGATCCTATCGTATGGCAATAGATGCCTACCTGAAGGATCCAGAAAACTACCAGTACGATCCCGTATGGCTGAAGGAGATCCAAAAGGTGAGTCATAGAGATTTTACCACAGGCTTCTTTTTTAATAAGCCTGGTACTGAGGACCATGTTTATGGTACCAGCTCCTATCTTAGAGGCTATGACTTCGTTGGAATGGTATTGGATTACGAACCTGAGACAGGCATTGCAACAGTCGAACAACGTAACAGGATGTTCGTTGGCGAGGAGATCGAGATCTTCGGACCTGGAAAGGAATATTTCGTACAAAAAATCGAAGAGATGTGGGACGAGGAGAACAATCCAATCGATGTAGCACCTCACCCTCAGCAAATATTAAAAATAAGGATGAAGCAGCCTGTAGAAAGGTTTGATCTCATAAGAAAGCCAAGGGAGGATTGATCAAGGTGAAAAGTCCCATACTGATAGGCATAGCAGGAGGTACAGGCTCAGGTAAGTCAACCGTAACCAGGGAGATCTACAAATCTATTACTGATAAGAACGTTGCTATTATTGAGCAGGACTCCTACTATAAGGATCAAAGCAATATTAGCTTTGAGGAAAGGGTAAAGACCAATTATGATCACCCATTCGCCTTTGACAACGAGCTCCTTGTAAGCCACCTAAAGGACCTTCTTGACGGGAAGTCCATCCAAAAGCCCATATACGACTTTGAGAACCACAACAGGAAAAAGGAAACAGTTCTTGTTGAACCAAGGGATATAATAGTCCTTGAAGGCATCCTTATCCTCTACGACGAGGATCTGAGAAACCTAATGGACATCAAGCTTTTCGTAGACACCGATGCTGACGTACGGGTTATCCGAAGGATACTAAGAGACATCAAGGACAGAGGAAGGACTCTGGATTCAGTTGTAAAGCAATACATGACTACGGTAAGGCCAGCTCATATGCAGTTCGTTGAGCCCACAAAGAGGTATGCAGACATCATCATCCCGGAGGGCGGCTACAACAAGGTAGCGATAGATATAATCGTCACCAAGGTAAACGACATAGTAAACAGAAAAAAGGAAATATAACTAATAAGAGTAAATTCCCTGATGATCATCAGGGAATTTTTATGAAATATTGGAAATAGGACATAAGTTGTGACAAATTAGCTATAATGCGAAAAAAATATTGATTTATCAACGATACGGATGTAAAATGAAATCAATAATAATTATATCAAATATTCAGTAAATTACCCTTCTATTATAATTACTATAAAGAACCTAGAACAGGAGAAAATAAAATGCAAAAATCAACGTTGAAAGTAGGTGAGCTTCTGCTTTATGCAGGCAAAGTCTCAACCGAACAGCTTAATGAAGCACTTGTTGCCCAAAATGGTTCTACCAAGAAGCTTGGTGAAACCCTTGTGGAACTAGGTCATGTAACTCAAGAGGATATTGTTGAAGTTTTGGAGTTTCAATTAGGATTTCCAAGGATAGATCTTAACAAGTATGAAATCAACCAGACAGTCGTTAATTTACTTCCAGAATCAATTGTCAGGAAGTATAAGCTTATACCAATAGATAAGAAAGACGACCGACTTGTAGTTGCAATGGTTGACCCCTTGAATTTTTTTGCAGTAGACGATATCAAACTATCTACAAAAATGGAACTTGAACCGGTCCTTGCAACAGCAAATGATATCTCAAAATTTATCGATAAATATTATAGTGGAGCATCGACTCAAAAAGTACTTGAAGAGTTTGGTGGCATTTCTGCTTCAAATGAATCAGAATTTGATGAGGTTGAGGAAGCCGAGGTTGCATCAGCCCCAATTGTAAGGCTTGTAAATTCACTTTTCGAGCAGGCAACAAGAACAAAAGCTTCTGATATTCACATTGAACCATATTCAGATGAGATACGGGTGCGATTTAGAATTGATGGTGATTTAAGAGAGATAATGAGTCTTCCAAGATCAAACCACTCAGCCATTGTGACACGTATCAAGATTATAGGTAAAATGAACATTGCAGAGAAAAGAGTCCCGCAGGATGGTCGAGTCGAGGTAAGAATAAATGACAGGGAAATCGATATGCGGATATCTTCATTGCCGACAGTTTACGGTGAAAAGATAGTTATTAGGTTACTTGATAAATCAAGCTTCAACTTTACTAAGGCTGGCTTAGGTTTGAGCGACCATAACATGAAACTTTTTAATGAAGTATTAAGACAACCATATGGAATGATTCTTGTAACCGGTCCAACAGGGAGCGGAAAAACAACTACCTTATATACAGTCCTAAGAGAATTAAATCAGATAGAAAAAAATATAATAACTGTTGAAGACCCGGTAGAGTACCGCCTAGGCGGCATCTACCAGGTGCAGGTAAATGTAAAGTCGGGTCTTACCTTTGCATCCGGACTTCGCTCCATATTACGTCAGGACCCTGATATAGTAATGGTTGGAGAGATTCGTGACGGAGAGACTGCAGAGATTGCTGTCAGAGCTGCAATAACAGGGCATCTTGTCTTATCTACTCTTCATACAAATGATTGTCCATCAACTGTTGCAAGATTGATAGATATGGGTATAGAACCATATATAGTATCATCCGCTGTAATTGGGATTGTTTCTCAGAGGCTTGTTAAAACTCTTTGCCCAAAGTGCAAGCAACCTTATGAAGCAAATTATGACCAAATAAAAATACTAGGTAAAAAGCAAGGAGATACGCTAATTCTGCATAAACCTGTTGGTTGCAATGCATGCAATGCAGGGTATCTGGGTAGAGCTGCAGTTCATGAGATTATGCCAGTAAACGAGGGTATAAGAAAACTGATAGATGCCGGTGCTACTACTGATGTAATACGAGAGGAAGCCCTTGCCCAGGGTATGACTACACTTTTTGACTCAGCACTTGCACTTGCTGAACAGGCGAAGACGAGTTTTGAAGAGATTATGAGGGTAGGGTTCACTTTAGGCTAGGAGGGGTTTGTCATGAATATAAACACAATAGTTGATGAAGGTGTCAGACGTATAGCCTCGGATATCCACCTCACAGTTGGTATTCCACCAAACTTAAGGATTAATGGAGAATTGATTCCATTAGGTGATGATCCACTGACTCCCGATGATACTGAGGAACTTGTAAGACAAGTATTGTCCGATTCACAGTTTGATTTATTGAACGAAAGAGGTGAACTTGACTTTTCATACTCAGCTCCTGGACAAGGACGTTTCAGAGTCAACGCCTATATTCAAAGAGGAAGCTATGGACTGGCATTGAGAATAATACCACTTGAAATACCATCCATGCAAAAACTGGGGTTACCCCCTGTAATTAGTGACTTGACGAGACTTGCGAGAGGACTAGTGCTTGTTACAGGCCCTACAGGCAGCGGAAAATCAACAACTCTAGCCACAATGATAGACCAGATAAACAGGGAAAAGAAAAAACACATACTTACATTAGAAGACCCGATTGAGTATCTTCATAAACACAATAAATCTATAGTTAATCAAAGGGAAATAGGAACAGACTCGAAAAGCTTTTCCAGTGCTTTAAGAGGAGCCTTAAGGCAGGACCCCGACGTAATACTTGTTGGAGAGATGAGAGACCTGGATACAATATCGATTGCAATTACAGCTGCTGAAACGGGACACTTAGTACTATCCACACTTCATACTCTTGGCTCTGCAAAAACAATTGACCGAATCATCGATGTTTTCCCGCCTTATCAACAGCAACAAATAAGAGTCCAATTGGCATCGGTGCTTCAGGCTGTTATCTCACAGCAGTTGCTTCCCAAAGCTGACGGTAATGGAAGAGTCGCTGCGATGGAGGTTATGATTGCAACCCCAGCGATACGGAATCTAATAAGGGAAGACAAAGTCCACCAAATTGATACTGCCATTCAGACTGGGAGTAAATACAGAATGCAGACTATGGACAATTCTCTGACAGAGCTTTACAGGAGAGGTCAAATAAGTAAAGATATTGCACTTTCTCAGGCAATAAGTACTGAAGATATCAAGA
>DAIPJA010000064.1:0-10191 GCA_036770525.1 Gudongella sp.
GGGAACCTCCTCACGAAGAGAAGAAACCTCACGAAGTGCCTCTCCATAGCTTGTGATGTCTGTCATTATTACAAGAACGTGCTGATTTTCCTCATAAGCAAGGTATTCAGCTGCAGTCAGGGCGCATCTTGGAGCGATTATCCTCTCCATTATCGGGTCGTCTGCATAGTTTATATACATAACTACCTTCTCCTGGACCCCTGCCTTTTTGAAGGCCTCCTCAAAGAAGAATGCCTCGTCGTGCTTAACTCCGATCGCAGCAAATATGATGGAGAAATTATTGTCCCCCTCTTTGGACTGGATCTTTGCTTGTCTTACTATCTGAGCTGCAAGCTCGTTGTGCGGAAGTCCTGCACCTGAGAATATTGGAAGCTTTTGCCCTCTGATAAGGGTAGTCAGCCCATCTATTGATGATATTCCGGTCTGGATATAGTTTCTGGGGTACTCTCTCGAAACCGGATTTATTGGTCTTCCGTTTACATTGTAGGTCTTCTCGGAGTAGATATCTCCTCCTCCGTCGATCGGTCTTCCTATTCCGTTGAAGGTCCTTCCAAGGATCTTCCTGGACAGAGGTATCTCAAAGGGCTTGCCTTTAAAGCTTACCTTTGAGTTTTCAATGGACATTCCCATGGTAGCTCCAAAAACCTGGACCACTACCTTGTCCCCATCGATCTTAATAACACGGCCAACCTTCCTGTCACCAAGCTGGTCTTCTATCTCAACTATTTCACCATATCCGACTCTGTGTATCTTTGAAAGCTCAATAAGAGCTCCCTGTACCCTATCTAATTTTAAATATTCTCTCTTCATCCTATCACCCACTATTTGGAATACTCTGATTCTAACTGGTTGTAGAATTCATTGATCATAGTATTCAAGCCTTGTATTTTTTCGATCTCATCGTTCGGAATGGAGTATTTCATTTTAATGACTTCTTCATACAGCTCAGCATTTCTTACTCTTGATATCGGAATGCCCTTCTTGACCGCCTGAAGTCCTCTATTGTATAGAAGTTCTATGGTCTTAAGCATTTCAAGCTGCTTCTTAAGTGGAACAAAGGTATCCTCCTTATGGAAGGCATTCTGCTGAAGGAACCCGATCTTTATTACCCTTGCTATCTCAAGTATAAGTCTCTGATCATCTGGGAGAACGTCCTCTCCTACCAAAAGTACTATTTCCAACAATCTGCTTTCATCATAGAGAAGGTTAAGCATTCTCGATCTGATCCCCTCGATGTCCTCATTAAGCTCCTTCTCATAGAACTTCTTGATCATATCGCTATAGCCGGAGTAGCTTGTAAGCCAGTTGATTGCCGGGTAGTGTCTTGAATATGCAAGCTCTCTGTCAAGCCCGAGGAATACATTTACGAATCTCTTCGTATTCTCGGTTACCGGCTCCGAGAAGTCTCCTCCTGCAGGAGAAACTGCTCCGATTATAGTAACTGATCCCTCTTCACCTGAAAGAGTTTTTACATAACCTGCTCTTTCGTAGAACTGAGCAAGTCTTGAAGGCAGATAAGCAGGGTAGCCTTCCTCAGCAGGCATCTCCTCAAGACGTCCTGATATCTCCCTTAAGGCCTCTGCCCATCTGGAGGTTGAGTCAGCCATGATCGCTACGTTGTAGCCCATGTCCCTGAAGTACTCAGCCATAGTAATACCTGTGTATATGGATGCCTCTCTTGCAGCTACCGGCATGTTTGACGTATTTGCAATAAGGACGGTTCTTTCCATTATCGGTCTGTCGGATTTAGGGTCAATAAGCTTAGGGAAGTCCTCAAGAACCTCAGTCATCTCGTTTCCACGCTCTCCGCAGCCAACATAAACTATTATATCCGCATCCGACCACTTGGCAAGCTGATGCTGAGTCATTGTCTTTCCTGTACCGAAGCCGCCTGGTATTGCAGCAGTTCCTCCCTTTGCGATCGGGAAGAAAATGTCCAGTACCCTTTGTCCTGTTATAAGTAGCTTATCTATCTGAAGTCTTTCATCAACTGGTCTTTGGACACGGACAGGCCATTCCTGATGCATCATTACCTCGTGCTCTTCGCCCTTAAGGTCCTTTACCTTCATAACAACATGGTTTATATTGTATTTCCCGGGCGCAGCAAGCCAGGATATCTTGCCCTCGACACCTATCGGCACTAAAAGCTTATGTGTGATAAGAGGCGTCTCCTCTACTTTACCGAATATATGTCCCTGCTTCACATAATCGCCAACTGCAACTGTGAACTCTACTTCCCAGAGTGCTTCTTCGTCAATTGATATAAGACCGATTCCCTCAGGAATAAAGCTGCCATGCTCTTTTCTTATCCTCTTAAGGGGTCTTTGGATACCGTCAAACATGTTGCTCAGCATTCCAGGTCCTAGTTTAAGTGAGAGAGGCTTTCCAGTGGAGATTATCTCCTCTCCTCTTTTGACTCCCTCAGTTTCCTCGTATACCTGTACTGTACCAAAATCGCCGTCGACAGCAATTACCTCGCCTATAAGCTTCTTTGTGCCGACCATTACCATTTCTCTCATCTTAAAGCCAGTCATGTTCTTGCCAAGTATAACTGGACCATTGATCATCTGGATCTCGCCTATCAGCTTACTCATTGCTCTCACCAGCCTTTCCAAGGGCAAGGCTCAGCCTTTGACCTATGGTGTATTCCTTTTCTTCGATAAGAGTCTTAAGTGAATGATCGATGTTGTAGGTCTTCTCGGAGTTACTTATTACAAAGCCTCCGATTTTCTCATCGCTCATGGTCTCAATGACAAAGGACTTGCCCGTTACCGCTACAAGGCCCTTGATACAGCCCTTGATGGACTCCTTATCCTTCTCTCTTACGTAAACTACTACCTCATTGCTCTCAAATTCTTTTAGGTATTTATTTATATTTTCGCATAAATACTCAGAATATTCCTCAGTTCCGACAAAATAGTCCGCCTTTTCAAGGATCTCCTTCATAAGCTTATCCTGTAGATCCTTCCTTTTTTGTCGCAGCTGAGCTTTGTTTTTTTCTATCGCCTTGGCCATGGCTTCATTTCTTTCGATTTTAGCCATGCTGATTTTCCTTCGAATGATCTCGTCTCTGTGAGACTCAAGCTCTCTTTTCTTATCCTCTAGAGCCTGAAGATTCATCTCATCAAGCTCTTTAAGAGCTTTCTGAAATTTCTCCTCTTCCTCGCGGTAGACTATTTTTAGGAAAATCTCCAATTTTTCCTCAACTGTTATCATAAGTTCACCACCTATATTTTTATGCCTATGGACTCTTTAATATACCTCATAATGAAATTCTTGTCCTTTAGGCCAGTACGGTCAGGAATCGTCACTATAAGCTGGGAGCTGCCAGTGCGCTTAAGCTCCAGCACCTCTTCCTTCATTTCTTCGAAGATCTTCTCAGTAATAATGATGATCCCGATATCCTTGTCCTCGACAGCTTCGTTGAAGCGCGCCGTTATTTCTTCTCTCGTCTGGGCAAGGACGCCCTCGATATTGGCCAGTCTCATCCCGATTATCGTATCTCTGTTATCACTGATCAGGAAAGACTTCATTTTTATAGCCTTCCCAGGATCATGATCGATACTATAAGTCCATAGATGGCGATACCTTCTGCAAGACCTACGAATATAAGAGTCTTACCAAGAAGTGATGAATCCTCTGAAACCGCTCCAAGAGCTGCTGAACCTACGACCGCTACTGCGTAACCTGCGCCAAGTGTAGCAATTCCTGTTGCCAAAGCTGCTGAGATAAATCCAAGTCCCTGAGATGAAGAAAGAAGACCGCCTGCTGCTTCACCTGTTTCAGCGTTGATTGCTTGTGGGACCATGATAACGACTGCTGCTATGAGAAGCGGAAGAAATACAAACAGATTAGTCCTTAATATCCCCTTAAGCTTCTTTTTTCCGCCCTCCATATTGTTGTAGATGTAGAAAACTCCTGTACCGATCGTAAGTAAAACTAAGATTGCTGTAGAAACAAGTATAAATGACATTTTTTCTCCTCCTAAAATTGAATTGTGTTAGTTTTCAAGGCTGACAGGCTTAAACTCTCTGCCATCGCCCTTGTAGTATCTGCTGAACATTTCATAGTATTGAAGTCTCATCCCTTGAATGAAGACTATCAGTGCTTCCAATGAGATGATAAATATATTTCCAATAACTATCATCAGGATATTACCTGGTGCTGTTCCTATCATATGACCCATGGTCTCAAATGCAAGGAATAATCCAACGTGAGTCAATGCAAAGGCTCCAACTCTTATGAAGGATATAGTACCGCTCAGCATAGCCAGGAAGGTCTCTATAAGCGAGAATATGGACTCGACATAGTAGCCGGATATATCCGAACCATGAAGTGGCCTTTTCCCTTCGATCAAATGTGTCAGCGGCAGCCTGAATACTATAGCCAGCAATGCGAGAACTGCAATTCCAACTCCTATGGGCATTGGCAGGATATTCATTCCAAGCATTCCTCCGCCTACAAGCACCAACACAGTTAAGTAAAGAACCACACCTGCAACGCCTTCCTTGCCAAACAGGCCTTCCTCGATATCGTGTCTCTTCATGGCATTTATTATACCAAATACGTAGGATATCAGTAGGATCACAACGCCTACTATTATGGCAAATATTAGGATATCATTGATATTCTCAAATGGCTTCATCCATAAAGCCGGTATCAGGGTCTCTATACCAAAGACAGCTCCGTATAATAGGCCGAATATCATTGATGAAATTCCAAGTCTTTGAATAAGACCACCAAACAGCTTCATCTTCTTCGAAAGGAAGTGTCCAACGATAAGGAAAACAAATCCCTGCCCCAGGTCTCCAAACATTATCCCGAAAAGGAGCATATAGGACAAACTCACAAATGGAGTTGGGTCGAGCTCATTGTAGTTGGGAGTTCCGTAAAGGTTGACAAGCCACTCGAACGGCCTGAAGAACCAGTTGTTCTTTAATTTTGTTGGTGGTTGAAGGCTTGTTTCATCCTTGAATATAACTAATGTATCTCCATATTTCCCAAGAGTCTTCTTTATTTCTTCTCTTTCAGATTGAGCAACCCAACCTGACATATAGAAAAATCTCTTCGAGAATGCAATTTTCTCCTTTATGTTATCGAGCTTGGAGAGAAGCCTTACCTGAGCTATCAGATGCTCGATCCTGGCTTCGTATTTTACCTTGATCTCAGCTAATCTATCCTGCTGGCCCTTGATTTCTCTTTGCAGTCTTTCCTGATTTTTGATTATCTGTTCCCTGATCTCCTGAGGAGTGCCTGAATACTCTTTAGGGATTATTATCTCCCTGAAATTCAGGGATCTTAATATTCTCTTCATTTCTTCCTCAAGGCTTGTGGGATAAAGGACAAAGTAAACCTCACCCTGTACGCTGGTTCCGGTATGAAGAAGAATTGCAAGTATATTTTCATAGTTTTTCTTCAGCTTATGGCGGTCTTCCTTAGTCAAGGTTCCCATCTTAAAGCTAAAATACTCCATCTCTCTTAGTGAGCTTATGGGTACTGAGAATTCCTTAAGCTCCTTAAAGCTGTTGGCATAAAAATCCTCCAGATATTCCAGTTCTCTTTGCATAGCCTGAAGCATCACATTTGGCTCAGTAACCTCTTCGCAGATGTCATCAAGCTCATTTAGAATATCCTCTCTCTTCATCTCGACAGAAGTCTCATGTATTTCGGACTCTGTTTCGATTCCAAGTATCTTCTTCAGCTCTTCACCTTTTTTAAGAAGCTCCTCATAACGCTCATCCTTTTCAAAGGTGGTTATGCTGTTCAGGTCGATCAGCCTGTCGATGTTCTCATCGCTGACGTCGAAAAGGAAATTGTTCTCCTCTATCTGCGTCATAGCATCTACAAGATCTACCTTTCCCGACTGCAGGATATCCTTAAGCACCAGGTCAGCTTCACCAACCTTGCCAATGATATTCATCATCGTCATTTTTTCTACGGACATTATTCATCACTTCCTTTTATCGTCCTTACGAGGTATTCTTTGATCTCGTAATAGGATAATCCATATTTTTTTGCTTCCAGTATAGATACAATATCGCGGATCTCAAACTCCAATAGGTGAAGATATGCATTGGAGATAGAAAGATCCAGCTTACCTTTAGTAAAAGTATTTCTAAACATATTATAAAGATGCCTTTGCAGCCTTATCTCCATGAAAAGGTCTATGTCCTTTTCCTCGTTCATCATTTCCTTATAGGGTGTCTTCGAAACCTTTGCCTTAAGATCCTCGACAGTTCCGTAGCACAGCTCCTTCAACTCCTTATATCCAAACAGCTTCCCGTTGGGCAAAGTGTAGTTGATAAGCTCCTCAGGTAGAAGATTATAGAACTTGATGCCTCTATATATCCACTCAATGTTCAATAGATCTATGTTTTCACTAAGGAAACCAGTGTAGATATTCTTATCAGTCTTCCCAAGCAAATCGGTACTTTCAAACAATGAGTTAAAGTAAAGCCTGTCGAGATTCATCTCCATATAGAAAAGAAGCTTTGAGTAATCCTCATGTCTGTAAGGGTATAGAACATCGTAGAATTTTGTACCCTTGAGCTTTTCTATAAAATCGTCCAGAGACTTTGCAGTCCTAAGCTTTTCGATGGAGAAGCTGTAATACTCGTCCCGTATCATGCTGACCTTTTCATATTTCGACAGATCCTCTCCTCTTGCAAGAGCTCTGAGGTAAAGCTTCAAGTCCTCTGTTTCGAATCTGAACATATAGGCCTTGTAGAACTTTTCATAGTTATCTGTAAAGTACTTCAAGATCTTCTTGAACTGGGTAATCAGAAACCTGTCAAGCTGGATCTGTACCTGCTGGATGTCTTCCAGATCATGAAGCTCCTGGAGAACCTGTCCATAAACGGTATGGTCTTTCAAATACTGGATCTGGTCACTTACCTGATCCTTTTCCATCAGCGTTATATAGTCGGAATCCTTCAGGAAACGGGAGCGCATAACCCTTAATTTTGTGTTTATGGCAGAAAATCGTCTTTCATTTCCCATTCTATCCCTCTATTCTTCGCCAGTCAGTATTTCTTTCCAAAGGCTTTCTACCAACTTATCCTTAGCTTCATTGTATACTACATCGATGTTTACCATGCTGCTCATGCATTCAACCTCAACCTTGCCTGGTCTTTCAGCTTCCTCGCTGGATTTCTGCATGATCTCCTGATAAGCCCTTTCTCCCTCCTCCATGTAAGATTTCATAAGGTCCTGCTCCAATTTTTGAAGCATGTCCAAGCCCTCCAGCTTTTTCTTTCTGAGAAGCTCCTCATACTTGGCTCTTAGGGCAACGGTCTCCTTATCTAGATTGATGATTTGTTGTGTGATTTCGTTCATTTTTATCACTCCTTAACCCTATTAATTATACTCTAATAGGAATATATAACAATAAATCAATATGTCGAAAACGGCAGTAAACAGACGCAAACCATGACATTGTTTGTTAAAACACTAACGTCTCTGTTTATCTCGATATTGCTCCTGTTTTCTCCATTTATCTTCATTTTTCATAAATATTAAGGAAAATTAATATATCGATGGGAATATGCGCCATCGAAGGCTGAAAAGTAAAAAATAAGATGCCACAGCCATCTGCAGCATCTCTATTATATTACAAACTTAAACCTTTTTCAAACGCATTTACATTAACTTCGTGAACTTTAGGCGGCAAGAATTTCTTTATCTTAGATATCCAGTCGATTTTGTCCAATCCAAGAGCTTTAACCATCAGTCCGAACATTACGATATTGGCCGATCTGGGCTCACCCAGCTCCTCTGCGATCTCTCTTGCATTGACTGAAATGACATTCTCGAGGGTGTCCTTAATACCCTCCATTATACCTAGTGGATATTCCTCCAAGCCAGAAAGTACAGGCAGAGGCCATATTTCCTCCTCATTTACAATAAGTGTGCCGCCCTTCTTAAGCATAGGGATATATCTAAGCGCCTCCACCTTTTCAAATGAAACCAGTATGTCGGCTTCTCCCTTGTTTATCGTAGGAGAGTAGACCTTGTCTCCGAAGATTATCTGGGTAGTTACGCTTCCGCCTCTTTGAGCCATTCCGTGGATCTCAGACATCTTAACATCGTAGCCTTCTTCTAGAAGACCTTCAGTAAGTATCTTCGATACAAGTATAGTTCCCTGACCTCCAACTCCAACCATCAATATTCTCTTATTCATCTATTTCACCTCTTCCCCGAAAGCTTCAATAGCATGGAACGGGCAAACCTGCAGACAAACCTGACAACCGTTGCACATCGTAATGTCCATACTGACGACATTGTCCTTCATGGAAATTGCAGGGCAACCGATTCTAAGGCATGTTTTACACTTTCTGCAAAGCTCCTGATTTACCTGGCAGTAAAGGTTGGCTCTTCTCTTCTGAACATCCTTAAGAAGGGCACAAGGCTGCTTTGTGATTATGACGAATGGCTCGTCCGTTGCAATAGCTGCCTTCACAGCCTCATAGTTCGCTTCCATATCATAGGGGTCGACGACCCTTAAGTTCTCTTCCTTGATGCCGATAGCCTTGACTAAAGCTATAAGGTCGACCTGAGGTGACTCAACTCCTGAAACTGTCTTACCGGTTCCCGGGTTCTCCTGATGTCCGGTCATAGCGGTAATTCTATTGTCAAGGATCACGACTGCCATATTGCTCTTGTTGTAAACAGCATCCACAAGTCCTGTCATGCCTGAGTGGAAGAATGTTGAGTCCCCGACAACACCAAAGACCTTCTTGTCTCTTCCAGCCATTCTGTTTGCCTTGTCAAAGCCGATCCCAGCGGAAATCCCAGCTCCCATGCAAATGGAGATATCTCCTATGTTAAGGGGTGCCATTGCTCCAAGGGTGTAGCACCCTATATCTGTAGTTACATTTATCTTATTCTTATGCTTGCCCATAGCGTAGAATATCCCTCTGTGAGGACATCCAGCGCAAAGTGCAGGAGGTCTGTTCGGAGCAGTTATATCTAAGGTGTAGCCTTCCTCAGGCTTCTCACCAAGCATAACCTCTCTTATGATCTGAGGGCTGATCTCACCGCAAACTGAGAAAATCTCTTTCCCGGTGCACTCGATCCCCATAGCCTTCATAAAGTTTTCCATATACGGTTCATTCTCTTCTATTACATAGACCTTCTCTACTCCTGCTGCAAATTCCTTCATCTTCTGATCAGGAAGCGGCCAGCTGAAGCCTACCTTCAAATATGATACTGTATCACCGAAAACCTCTTTGGCATGAACATAGCTGGCTCCCGATGTCACGATACCTATCTTTCTGTCATTCCATTCGATCCTGTTCATCTCGGTGGTGTTTGAAAACTCCCTTAAGCGAGGGATCCTTTCAGTCTCCATCTCTATGTGCTTGACTCTTGAGTGGGCAGGCACCATTATGTATTTCTTGATATTTTTTGTGTATTCCTTAATGCCTACCTCTTCTCTGTCCAACAGCTCAACTGCTCCCTTGCTGTGACAGATCCTGGTAGTAACCTTGAAAAGTACGACTGTATCGAACTTCTCTGAGATGTCGAATGCTGCCTTCATGAAGTCCTTGCATTCCTGGCTGTCAGATGGTTCTACCATCGCAATCTTTGCTGCCTGTGCATAAAGCCTGTTATCCTGCTCGGTTTGTGAGCTGTGCATTCCTGGCTCATCTGCTGTGATTATTACGCATCCTCCATTGACTCCCTCATATGCAAAGGAGAAAAGAGGATCTGCAGCCACGTTAAGTCCAACATGCTTCATGGCTGCCATTGATCTTGCACCGGCTATGGATGCACCTGCTGCGACCTCAACTGCCACCTTCTCGTTTGTAGACCACTCAGAATAGATCTCGGGGTATGTGGAAACGTTTTCAAGGATCTCAGTCGAAGGCGTTCCCGGATATGCTGCGGCAACTAAGCATCCGGCTTCGTAAGCGCCTCTTGCGATCGCTTCGTTTCCGGTCATAAGCTTTTTCATGTAATCACTCCTCGTTTAATATCTTTGCTTACATTATATACTATATATTGAAAAATTCCACTATGTTTTAGTGGAAAATTCCAGTCGCTATGCGGCTTTAACGCTTAAAATCAGTGCCCTGTCTTGATAGTTTCCTTGGGTGCTATGCTGATATCCGCAGGGTCAATTGCAAGGTCAGCAGGGTCGGGGCAATAGGTATCAACGTTCTTCGCTCCGGTCTTAAGCTCCCAATGGAG
>DAIPJA010000265.1:0-1971 GCA_036770525.1 Gudongella sp.
CAACAGTTGCAATCCAGGGCTTTGGAAACGTTGGAAGCTTTACAGTTAAAAACGTTCAAAAGCTTGGTGCCAAGATAGTAGCTCTTGGAGAGTGGGCAAGAGAAGTTGGTACTTATGCGATCTACAATCCAGACGGACTTGACTATGAAGATATGGCTGCTTGGGTAAAAGAGAACAAGAACCTTGTCAACTATCCAAAGGCAAAAATGATCTCCTTGGATGAGTTCTGGGCACTTGAAGTTGATATATTGATCCCTGCAGCTCTTGAGAATGCCATCACAGTTGAAAATGCAGGCAAGATCAAGGCAAAATTAGTCGCTGAGGCAGCTAATGGACCTATAACTCCTGAAGCTGATGAAATTCTTGAGAAGAACGGTGTCCTTGTAACTCCTGACATTCTTACAAATGCCGGTGGAGTAACTGTTTCCTACTTCGAGTGGGTACAAAACCTCTATGGTTACTACTGGAGTGAGAAGGAAGTTGAAGAAAAAGAAGAGATCGCTATGGTCAATGCCTTCAACGACCTTTGGAAGATCAAGGAAGAGTACAATGTATCAATGAGAAAATCAGCCTACATGCATTCAGTTAAGAAGGTTGCAACTGCAATGAAGCTTAGAGGATGGTATTAATTACCAGCTCAGCAGGTTGGTATAGAAAAGTTCACAGTTCACAGATTACAATTAGATTAAATAAACGATGAACCAGATCCTTCACTATCGTTCAGGATGACAAACCGAGTTATTCTGAGCCTTAGAGAAGGATTTTTTTCTATTCACTATTCACTATTACTTATTCACTTCAACTTTCCCCTTTCCCCTAACCCCCAGTCCCTAGTCCCCAAAATCTATTTCCTTATCTTCACTTAACAACTACCTACTATCGCTTTATGCCTAACGCCTATCATTTCCAACTCTTCCACCTTTCCAACTTTTTATAGTATAATATCCTTATCAAACAACCAAGGAGACAACTAATGAACTATACATTGGAGCAATCGCAAGGCAAACTTATTGTAAAAGACCTCGAACACTTCAACATAAAGCATATTTTTGAATGCGGACAGTGCTTCAGGTGGTACCTGGAGGAGGATGGAAGCTATACTGCTATCGCAGGTGGTATGGTGGCAAACTTCCTTCAGGAAGGGACGACATTGTATGTAGAAGGGGTAAAGGAAAAGGAATGGAGAGGCTTTTGGCATAACTACTTTGATCTTGACAGGGACTACGGGAAGATAAAGGAGGAACTGTCACTGGACCCGATACTAAAGGAAGCCATAACATTTGGATACGGAATGAGGCTTCTTAATCAGGATCCCTACGAAACAATAATCTCCTTTATAATCTCAGCAAACAATCAGATACCAAGAATAAAGAAAGCAGTTGAAGCCATCGCGAATGATTTGGGAGATTATATCCGCACCTATAGGGGAAGGGATCACTATAGCTTCCCTGAACCGGGAGCTCTTGCTGAAAAGACCGAGGAATACATCAGAGAAGCTTACAGGGTCGGCTTCAGGGCTGACAGACTGAGGGAGGTAAGCAGAAGGATTGCAGATGGAGAATTTGATACCTCCTGTATCTTCGATATTGAGCACAAGGATGCCAAGGAACTTTTGACAACATTACCCGGTGTGGGACCCAAGGTAAGCGACTGTATTCTGCTATTCGCATTTGACAAGGGCGAGGCATTCCCAGTAGATGTCTGGGTAAAGAGGGTAATGGAATATTTCTATTTCAAGCGACCTGCAACAAAAAAAGAACTGGAGGATTCGGGAGAAAGGCTTTTCGGTAGTCTGGCAGGCTATGCACAGCAGTACCTTTTCTACTATGCAAGGGAACTGGGAATAGGAAAGTGATATTGTCACCCAATCGTAACCAATCTCTTGGAAACAGTTGATATAATCAAATTGAATAGAAGGAGGGAGCAATATGACTAAGTGTTTTCGAGCTTTGAAGATTCTTGTACTAATGC
>DAIPJA010000065.1:0-10097 GCA_036770525.1 Gudongella sp.
CTAAGGTATGTCTTTCCAGTTCCCGGAGGGCCTACCATCAATACTCCCGTAGGTATCCTCGCGCCGATTTCAACGTATTTCTTCGGGTGGCTCAAAAAGTCGACTATCTCCTTAAGCTCCTCCTTCTCTTCCTCAAGGCCTGCTACCTCGTTGAAGGTGACGAGCTTTCCTTCCTCAAGCTTGTGCATCTTAGCCTTGCTTTTTCCAAAGGACATCACCCGGCCACCGCCGCCTCCACCCTGGGATTGCTGCATAAATACAAACCAGACGACTCCAAAAACCAGAAGTATCATCAGAGTCGGCAGCATTTCTATATACCATGGGCTTACGGGAATCTGCTCCGCGCCGTATTTGATTGTCTCATTATCGACCATTTCCTTCACGTAATCGTGATAGAAGGTCGGTCTTGCTTCCTCGGGCAGTATCGCGGTGAACTTAGTTCCATCCTTAAGCTCGCCCTCGACTGTATTCCCGATGGAGGTTATTCTGTCTATGCTTCCATCCTTAAGTCTGGACACCAGCTCCGTAAAATCCAATTCGGAGATCTGTTCTACCTCAGTGCCGAACATTCTTACGCTGAACATTATCAAAAGCACTATCAGCAGATATATACTGATGCCCTTAAAAAATCGTTTCAATCCTAGTCCTCCCTCCAATTCCCAAGTTAGATGATATCTGTTTATTATACCATAGCCGGGTTATCTAATCAATAAATCCTCAGCTGTAAACCTCTTCCTTCAGAGCCCCTACAAACGGGAAATTTCTGTACATCTCATTAAAATCAAGGCCATAGCCTACTACAAACTCATCCGGAATCTCGAAGCCCAAAAAGTCTATGTGCACTCCTACGGTCCTTCTGTCGGGCTTGTCAAGAAGAGTGCATATCCTTACTGAGCTTGCTCCCCTCTTTGTGAGTATGTCCTTCAGGTAGTTGAGAGTAAGCCCTGTATCTATAATATCCTCAACTATGAGGACATCCTTGCCTTCAACGCTGAAGTCCAGGTCCTTCATTATCCTTACCTCGCCAGTGGATATGCTGGATTTTCCATAGCTGGATACAGCCATGAAATCTATCATCACGGGCATTTCGATAGCTCGGGTAAGATCAGACAAAAATACTACGGCACCTTTCAGTATGCCAACAACTATAAGGTCCTTTCCCTTGTAGGCTTCAGTAATCTCTCTTCCCAGTTCCTTTACTCTCTTTCTGATCGATTCCTCTTCAACGAGTATCTTTTTGATTGGATCGTTCAAATCATATCCTCCCATCGGTTTATTTGATTTTATTTATGGTCAACCTTAAATGATTTATCGTTTTTACATCAGCTGCAACCCGCTTATCCACGGAATGTCCAGCCACCCATACTATGCCTTTTGAATCTGAAATTATGGGTATTGTATCTCTTTGATCTCTGGGTACTTTTCTGTCTATGAAATAATCCTTAAGCTTCTTTGAGCCAATCAGACCTGTGGGTGAGAACCTGTCTCCATCCCTTCTTTGTCTCAGGATCATCTCTCCCTCCAGCTTGTCACCATCAATGGTTACTGAAAATTTCCCTCTTCCGTCTGTTTCAGCTTTTTCAATATTATCTACCTTAATGAGAAGACCCCACTCAGGTATCAGGTTGTCCCCAAGGGTGATCCTTACCTCAGGAAGCTCTTCCCTGGCCGATCTAGATCTCTCAATGAAGAGCTCGTCGTAGGATACTCTGGCTATTATACCTCCCGGAAGATCAAGGGTTGAGCCTGTGCGCTTGTTTTGGAAAAGCTCCAGAACCGAACTGATATGCTTTTCCTCGATGCCGTGGAGCGTTCCTTTTATGCCAAGCACAGCCTTTCGTATAAGTCTTTTTTTAAGAGGCTGTGACTCCATCAAAAAGTGGCTGCCACTAAAAATTATACTATTATAGCTTTTGTTTTTCACTACAGAATTATATTTTTTTTCGACTGCATCCTCGATTATCGTACTATCCTCGGTTGCCAATAGGGACATCCTGAAGAGTCCCTCTATTATATTTGGGTTGAAGTTCTCCATTATATATGGCAGAAGCTCTAGTCTTATCCGGTTTCTGGTGTACACCGTCTGAAGATTTGTGTGATCCTCAACAGTCTGGATGCCATTGTCTTTGATATAGCCCTCTATCTCGTCCCTTGTTATATTCAATAAGGGACGAATGACATCATCCTGATTGAAGCTCATGCCCTTTAAGCCATCGATACCTGTTCCTCTCATTATCCTGAAAAGAACCGTCTCAGCCTGATCGTTCATATTGTGTGCCACGGCGATCCTGCCCTTGCCATAGCCTGCCAATACCTTTCTGAAAAAATCGTATCGAAGAAGTCTTCCCGCTTCCTCAGATGATATACCGAGCTCTTTGCCATGGGCAACCATATCCACGTTGATCGTGTGATATGGGATATTAAGCTTCCCCGCAGTCTCTTCCACAAATCGCTGGTCCCTGTCGGCAAGCTCCCCTCTGACGCCATGGTTCACATGGGCAATGGCAAGCCTGAACCCAAGTCTTTCCCGAAGGTTCACCAGGCTCATCAGCATTGCCATGGAATCCGGCCCTCCTGACACAGCAGCCAGTATGGTGTCCCCAGGTTCGACCATTCCATATTCTATAATATTTTTCAGAACCTTTTTCTCCATAAGGATCACCCTATCCAAGCTGTATGATAATATACCCATAGTTTTTTTCTTCCACACAAATACAAAAAACCGGTTAAACCGGTTTTATCAATCGTAGCTGCTGTTTTTTTTGCCCCTCGCTCCAAAGCTCTTCCTGCCGTCTTTGGTTTTGATTTGGTCCATCTTCTCATTGCTGTCCTTGAGGTAGCTGTTCAGCATATCTTCAAAGGACATGCTTCTTTGTCTCTCTTCCTGCCTGCTCCAGTCTATTTCCACAGGCTTGCTTGTCTTAGGCTTAGCCTGCCTTACTGACAGACTTATTTTACCGTCTGCAGATATCGACAATACCTTTACCTTGACCTTTTGATCCTTTTTTAAGTAATCCGAGACCTTTTCTACATAGTCGTGAGATACCTCTGAGATATGTACAAGTCCACTCTTTCCTTCTGGCAACTGAATAAAAGCACCGAAATTAGTTATTCCGGTTACAGTACCCTCTACTATTTCTCCAACAGATACGGGCATAGACAACCTTTTCCTCCTTACAAATGATAATATATCATGAGTATATATCAGCCTTGGGGTTATGTCAATTATTTATCTTTGTCAAAAACACTGTCCATATTGTACTCTGGACTGCTTTTGTCTATGTAGATTATTTCCCTGGGCTTTACCATACCAAGCTCATCCCTGGCGATCCGCTCGACGAATTCCAGAGTACCGCTTTTCTCGATCTGATCGTTCAAATCCTCGATCTTGTCCTCCAACTGGACTATCTCGGATTCAAGGACCTCTCTTTTCTCCTCCAGGCTATTCATTAGCTGTCTCTGGTGATTCATGACCGTGACGAGGTATATCACAAGCAGGACAACAAAAACATGTGATATTCTCAAGCCTTTTTTTTGTATCTTTCTTTTTCCGGACACAAAATCACCGCCTTTGAGAAATGTTGCAATTCTTACGGTCAATTATCTCATGTTTTATGATTATTTTCAAGTACTACCCTTGGTTAAAGAACCTTGTACAGGCTGTCTGCCTGGTCCTTGCCCACAGATTCCTTAATATCCAGAACCTCCACTTTCATCTCGCCGCTGCCGAAGGACACAACGATTACGTCTCCGACCTTTACCTCGTCTCCCGGTTTGGCGGTCTTTCCATTTATCGACACCTTCCCCTGTTCACAGGCTTCCTTGGCTACGGTCCTTCGTTTTATTATCCTTGATGCCTTAAGATATTTATCTATTCTCATATTTACCCCCGAAAAAAAATCAGGTCATAGACCTGATTTTCTTATTTCTTCTTTCCTTTTTTAGTTACGTTTACGCTCTCCTTAAGTGCCTTGCCGGCTTTGAAAACAGGAGCTTTTGATGCAGGAATCTTAATAACTTCTTCAGGATTTCTAGGATTTCTTCCTTCTCTAGCTTTTCTTTTCCTTACCTCGAAGGTACCAAAGCCTACCAATTGAACCTTGTTTCCTGCTGCCAATGACTCCTCAACAGCTTTCATAAATGCGTTCAATGCTGCTTCTGCATCTTTCTTCGTAAGTTCGCTCTTTTCTGCTATGCTCGCGATCAATTCAGCTTTGTTCATTAATGATTCCTCCTTGTTTTTTATTTGCTAATTTATTCATACTTTTGAGTCCACAATCAGCAAACTTCACTCTTCAGATTTAGCCTTGTCCCATAGGACATCCAACTCATTCAGACTCATTTCCTCCATTTGTATACCCATATTTTCAGCCATATACTCCATCTTTTCCATTCTTTTTGTGAATTTTCCAATGGTTTTATTGAGTGCTACCTCAGGATCCACCTTTAGAAACCTGGAAAGATTGACTACGGCGAAGAGAAGATCGCCGATTTCCTCTTCGGTATGGCTGTGGGAGGGTCCAAATACAGTGTAAGACTCCATTACCTCTGAAAGCTCCTCAGACACCTTATCTGAAGGGCCGCTGATGCTGTCCCAGTCAAAGCCTATTTCAGCGGCTTTTTCCTGGACCTTGAAGCTCCTCATCAGGGCTGGAAGCCTTGGAATATTTTTCAATTTCTCTGAAAGGGTTGATATATTCCTATTTTCATACTTTATCTTATTCCAATTATATACTACTTCGCTGGAATTATCTACATTTTTTTCTAAAAAAACGTGTGGATGCCTTGAAATCAACTTGCTTGCAAGACCTGTCGTCACGTCAAACGGGTAAAATTCGCCATCTTCATACCCTATCTGAGTGTGAAAAATCACCTGAAGCAGTAAATCTCCCAACTCCTCGACTATGTGTTCAGGGTCCTCGTCCTCAAGTGCCTCGACCAATTCATAGGCTTCCTCAAGCACAGCCTGCCTTATGGACAGGTGGTCCTGCTCCCTGTCCCAGGGGCAGCCGTTCTCACCTCTGAGCTTTGCCATTATGTCGACTATGTCCTCGAAGGAATACCTTGATTTTCGGTCGCCTACAAGAGCGGGAACGAGAAGGCTTGTAAGGACATCTATATAAGGAGATCTGTCTATTTCAGAAAGCATTAGCCTCTCTACCTTCTGATCGGGCAGTCCAGCCCTGTGAACAAGGCAAACCTCGTGCTCATCGCCATATATTTCCGATAGGATCAGCTTGATGTCCGACATTATTCTTGGATTATAGACCTGGGTGATTATTATGTTGCTTCTTATGCTGACATCAGTGGATTTCAGCTCTACTCCATCCAACACCTGAAGCCCGTCAACAGGATCAATTCCAGTCGCCTCAAGCATGGGCTCAATAAAGCTCATTCCTGAAATGAACTTAAGTTCTATGTCATCAGATCTGTCCGCCAGAAGCTTTACGGTTCTCTCCGCGACCATAGGATTCCCGGGCACATAGTAATTGATGCTGCCGTGGATCTTAGCCTCTTCTATCAGTCTTTCTGTTATGGAGGAATACACCTCCTCAAAGCTTTCAGAGGTATCATAGTAGCTGTCAAAGGCTTGGTAGCCTATTCCTCCGGTCTTGAAATATTCCACTGCCGGATGCTTCTCGGTCCTCAAAAAATGTGGTCCTTCTCCGTTTATCCTTTCAACAGCCGCTAAGGTAAGATTGTCCGGACTTCCAGGTCCTAAGCCTATTACAAAAATTTTATCCATAGAATAGCTCCTTACGATTTATTGTTTTTCGCTTTTCAGGAATCTGCCAAGCTTGCCGGCGATTCTTTCTCCCTTGGAGAACATAGCAATGTCCTCCTTGGTTATAGTTCCTGTCACGATCAGAAGTACTCCATACACTACAACTCCCAGTCCCACTGCTCCAACTGTTGCCAGCTTGTCAGGCATCACCGAGGACATTGCCATGTAGCCAAGCTTTGCGACGGCAGCCATCCCCAATGAGGACATCAGCGGTTTAAGAAGTATTTTCTTAAGATCAATATCGGCATTGGCCATTTTGATAACATAATAGAAATCCAGTGTGGCTGCAACAGCATAAGCTGTTACTGTACTAATTGCTGCACCCTTGACATTTATTGCAGGGATTCCAGTGAGTACATAGGTAAGTGTAATCTTAGCCAAGGCACCGAAGAATAGATTCCTTACGGGTATGATCGGCTTTCCAAGTCCCTGAATAATGGCGGTCAGAGCCTGTACGAGGGTCAAAAATACCACCCCAAGTGAAAGATACGTTAAAATGTCTCCTGTGCTTGCAATTACAGAAGGTTCATTGTTGAAGTACAACAGTGCTATTATCGGCTTGGCAAGTACGAACATCCCAAGTGCCGCAGGAAGACCTATCAAAAGTGTCATCCTGATCCCCGATGAAATAAGACCGCCCAGCTCATCCCGTGCTTTCCTGGCGCTTGCAGTCGAAATGGCAGGTACAAGACTCATTGAGATCGCAATCGAGAAAACCTGAGGAAGATTCACCAGTGTTTGAGCCATTCCAGTGAGCTGACCGTAGAGATCATTGGCAGTTTCCGATGTGTAGCCGATATCCTGCAGTCTTCTGAAAACGAGTGCTGCATCCACTGTGTTCATTATCGGGGCTATTGCTGAACCGATGGTTATAGGGACGGCAATCAAAAGCAGATCCTTGATGATGCTCCTTACAGAATATTCCTTGCTTATTATCGTTGTGGCTATCTCGTCTTTTATAGAGCTTCGTCTTTTTAAGTAAATGATGATTATTGTTACTGCGCCGATGATTGCACCCATGGACCCACCAAAGGATGCTCCGCCGGCAGCCATAGGAAGTCCCTTATCAAGCAGCAGTACGGTCAGTCCAAGGCCTGTGGCGACCCTGAACAGCTGCTCCAATACCTGGGACAGTGCAGTTGGGAACATGGTTTGGCTGCCCTGAAAAAATCCTCTGAAGGCTGCCATAATTGGTACGAATAAAAGCGCAGGTGCAAGTGCGAGCAGGGCATAGTAGGCATTTGGATTGCCTATCGACTCTACTATCTTTTCTGCACCAACCGCAACTGTAAGGGATGTGAGTATTCCAAGAGCAACCAATCCCACCAGTGAAACCTTGAAAACCTTGTGAGCGTTCCTGTAGTCTCCAAGAGCCCTCTTTTCAGAGACCAGCTTTGCGATTGCAACGGGTATCCCTGCTGTTGAAATCGTAAGCAAAAGGACATATATCGGATAAGCAGTCTGATAATAGCCTATACCCTCATCCTTTATAATATTGGAAAGAGGTATTCTGTATACCGCTCCCAATATTTTTACTATGATGCCGGCAATACCAAGTACCGCTGCACCCTTTAAATAATTCTGACTTTTAGTCATTATTGCTCCTCCTGATACCTTAAGGCTATTCTGTGAATTTCTTTACTTCAGCCTCAGCCCTAAGCTCTTCTATATATTGAAAATACTTTTCTTCCCTTATTGTCTCGATCACCTTGTCGGCAAGCTCCTCATAGGTGTCCATTCTATCCTGAACCCATATTATGTGATAGCCTACCTCTGTCTTGACGACCCCGCTTACTTCTCCCTCTTCCAGAGAAAAGGCCTTCTCCTCGAATTCAGATATCGAGTAGTAGCCCCTTGAAAAGTATCCAAGGTCTCCCCCTCTTACAGCCGATTCACTGTCCAGGGATTCCAGCATAGCAACCTGGGCGAAGTCCTCCCCATTTTGGAGTCTTTGTACTACCCTTAAAGCGTCCTCCTCTGTGCCAAGAAGTATGTGACTTGCCTTCACTTCTATAAGGTTTTCGTTGTTTTGCGAGTAGTAATCCCTTGCCTCATCGTCGCTGATTTCGATCCCTGAAAGTACCAGCTCCCTGTGCTTGTCAATTATAAGCTGCTCTCTTTCGTACTTCCTGAAGTACGGAAGATCGAAGCTGTTTGAGTCAAGAAAATCCTGAAATGCCTGTTCTCCGCCCAGCTCCTCCTTGACGGATGAAATTCTCTGGTCGATCTCTTCATCGGTTACTGAAAGCCCATTCTTCTCAGAGTCAGCTTCGATAAGCTTCTGGATTATAAGGTTCTCGAGGATGTTTTCACTCAGGCTTTCACCCAAGGTCTTCCCATCCATACCTACCTGGGATAGTGCGTCATCGCCGTATTGCCTCTCGAATCTCGCCTTGTTCACCTGGAAGTCCATATCGAACTCCTCCTGTGTTATTTCCACCCCATTGACTTCTGCAACTATTCCTTCCCTTGCAGTCTGACAACCTGCCAGCAAGGCAACGAGTACCAAGGTCAACAATAATGCGGCTATCTTCTTATTCATAATAATCACTTCCCTTTCTTAAAAACCAACTAAGAATATATTACGGCCTGCTGAAATTGTCAATTGCTTCAACCAAATCCTTCAGCCTGTTTATTATTTCTGTCTTAGTCGTTATAGTTATCCCGGGCTCTGTTGAAAGATCGAACTCAATCTCTCTTCCATATTTACCTGAGAGCTGGTTTATAAGCTCAGGCTTCAGCCATTCCGGGGATGCGAAGTCCAGCCTGATCCTGTCGCTCAGCTGGAGGATATTTTTTATGCCATTCTTGCTCGCCAAGGCCCTTATATAGGAAATGTTCATCAGGTTTTCAACAGGCTTTGGAAGATCTCCAAATCGGTCGATCAGCTCATCTATAAGCTCCCTGTAGTCATCCATGCTCTCCACTGAGGATATCTTCTTGTAAATCTCTATCTTCTGGTCTTCATCCTCAATATACCTGTCGCTGATAAAGCCGTCAATCTTAATATCAACCGTTGTGTCGATCCTTTCCTCGACGGCCTCTCCCTTAAGTCTTCTGACTGCTTCTCCAAGATACTTTACATACAGGTCATAGCCGATTGACTCGATATGGCCATGCTGCTCCATGCCGAGAAGGTTTCCAGCACCTCTTATCTCAAGGTCTCTCATGGCGATCTTAAAGCCTGACCCGAACTCAGTGAACTCCTTTATGGCTCTCAGTCTTTTTTCTGCAACCTCGCTCAGTACCTTGTCCTTTTCATATGTGAAGTATGCATAAGCGATCCTGTTGGACCTGCCGACTCTTCCCCTGAGCTGATACAGCTGGGAAAGTCCCATTTTATCCGCATCGTGTATTATTATCGTATTAACATTGGGGATGTCCAGTCCGGTCTCGATTATTGTTGTACATATAAGTACATCAGTTTCCTGGTTCATGAAATCCATCATGACATTTTCCAGCTCGCGCTCAGGCATTTGTCCATGCCCCACGGAAAACACAGCCTCCGGAACCAGATCCTGAAGCTCGGAGGATATCCTGTCAATGGTCTCTACCCTGTTGTAGACGTAGTATACCTGACCGCCTCTTGCGATCTCCTTGGTTATTGCCTCCCTGATAAGAGACTTGTTGTGCTCGGTCACATAGGTCTGAATGGGATATCTTTCCTCAGGGGGATCCTCTATTACAGACATGTCCCTTATCCCTACTAGGGACATATGGAGGGTCCTTGGTATGGGTGTGGCCGTAAGTGTAAGCACATCCACGGACTCCTTCAGCTTCTTCAGCGCCTCCTTGTGCTTGACTCCAAACCGCTGCTCCTCATCCACAATTAAAAGTCCAAGGTCCTTGAATTCTACATCCTTGGAGAGTAGTCTGTGAGTCCCTACTACGACATCTATCATTCCCTTTTTCAAGAGCTTGATATTTTCCTTCTGTTCCCTGGCAGATCTGAATCTGCTGAGCATTGCAATTTTAACCGGGAATGTCCCAAATCTCTCCATAAGTGTATTGTAGTGCTGCTGGGCGAGTATGGTTGTAGGTACCAATATGGCGACCTGCTTCCCGTCCATTATTGCTTTGAAAGCAGCCCTTAAAGCCACCTCAGTCTTCCCGTAGCCGACATCTCCGCAGAGAAGTCTGTCCATAGGCTTTGGAGTCTCCATGTCCTTCTTGATCTCCTCGGCTGACTGAAGCTGGCCTTGAGTCTCCTCATAGGGGAACATGTCCTCGAACTCCCTCTGCCAGGTCGAGTCCTGGGAGAAGCTGAAGCCCTTGAGCTTTTCTCTCTTCGCATATAGCTCAAGGAGATCCT
>DAIPJA010000266.1:0-1958 GCA_036770525.1 Gudongella sp.
TACTAAAGCCCATATCCTGTCAGCAGGAGATGGGTAGAGGGAATGTGAAATTGCTGACTGCACTCGGAGAAGCTCTTGTGGAAGGATTTTCGGACGTGGGTTCGACACCCACCGCCTCCACCAATAACACCCATATTTATAAATACCAGAACCTACTGATCCAATCAGTGGGTTTTAGTTTTTTATTCTACTATAAAGCATAAGTAAATAACTTATGTCAGTTATTGCATTTTTAATTATAAATCGGTACAATAAAATCAGTTGTTAATGGTTTAATGCGATACTCATATAAACTAAAGGAGGATTTATATGACTTATTCACCAAAAGCCTCATCAGCATTTAATGATACGTGGAATCGAAGCACATTTATATCGCCGCAATCAGGAATGTGTTCCTTCTGTACTGAGGAATGCAGTGGTACATGTGAAATAGCATTGGCTGCAGTTTTGGGTATGAAGGCTGTTTATCCGACAAATACAGGCGCAAACCAGGTAGCTTCAGAAAAGGACTATCCTATTGATTTTTCACATTTCAATATCAACGGCCGCGTTTTTGGTGCAACAGGAGCTAATCCGACTTTTGAGGAAGCAAACATCTACAATGTCAAGCTTGAAAGAGTATTTGGAAAGCACAACGAGGTTAAAATGACCATGCCTGTCATTTTACCTGCTCTTATCAAAATGAACTGGGAAGATTATTTTGCAGGAGCGGCAATGGCAGGAGTGTGTTGTGTTATCGGTGAGGATGCAAAGAATAAGGACCCTGAGTTGATAATGGAAAATGGGAAAGTTGTTAATTTTCCCATGCTCGGGAAAATATTGGATTCATTCAGAAATTACTATAGGGGTTACGGTCAAATCATCCTTCAATGCAACGTGGAGGATGACATGAATGGTGTGCCAGAGTATGCAATCAAGGTACATAAAGCTGATGCGATTGAACTAAAGTTCGGCCAGAGTGCAAAGGGGACACAGCCTGTAGTCCGACTGAAGAATAGAGAAGAAGCATTGAAAAAACAAGCTGCGGGTTCATTGGTTTATCCAGACCCCAGCAGTCCAGGGATGGAAGAGGCTCATAAAGAGGGTGTTTGCCCCAACTTTTATTACTATTCAAGATTACCGTTCTGGGATGAGGAATACCTTGTTCCCAGAATAGCTGAGCTGAGGGAGATGGGTGCAAAAAACATTTACCTTAAGATGGCGGGCTATGATCCTCAGGATTTGGAGAAAGTGCTTCGAATAGGAAGCAAGGCAGAAGTCGATATGATAACATTCGATGGAGCTGGCGGGGGAAGTGGCTACAGCCCGATTAAAATGATGAATGAGTGGGGATTGCCGCCTGTAGTTATGGAGGAAGCCATATGCAGAATAGTGGACAAGATGAAAGAGGAAGGCTGCTGGATTCCTGCAATTACTATAACAGGTGGATTTGCTTCCGAGGACCAGGTATTTAAATCCCTCGCTTATGGAGAGGGTAAGGTTACTGCTGTTGGAATTTGCCGTGCTGCCATGACAGCTTCAATGATGGGTAAAAACATAGGAGAACAAATCAAAAAAGGTGAAGTGCCTAAGAACTTCAAGAAATATGGCGATACTGTTGAGGAGATATTTGGTGACCTGGCAGATTTGAGGGCTTTATATGGCAAGAAGGCCAATGAATTCTCAACTGGAGCAATTGGAGTGTTTTCTTATCTTAGAAAAATCGCATTTGGAGTTCAGCATTTCGCGGCTTTAAATCGCAAATTTGACATAGCCTATTTAGACAGGAAAGATTTGATACCTCTAACTCGTGATGCAAAAGACCTGATCCAGGGTAAATGGTTTGAATAGGGTCTGTTATTTGGATCTATTTACAAATCGAAGATAAGTCTTGGGAGGGACTGTGACACCAGTCCCTCTCATGTTGTATCCTATACAATAAACCACCTGCTATGCAGGTGGTGAGAAATGCTTTAGCT
>DAIPJA010000066.1:0-10068 GCA_036770525.1 Gudongella sp.
GTCGAATACAACAAAATTAAGAACACTTATATTACTTTTTACTGTCAAAGTTGGGTTATGAGCCTGTTTCAAAACTCCTGCAATTCTTCCTTTTGATCACAACAGACAAATAATGAAAGTTCTATGAGCTTAGGGTCCTTTTGAACTAACATTCAAATGGAGGATGCACTGAGGCTATTTTTAGCCGTATGTAGTCAATAAAAGGTCCCCCATAAAAAGTACAGCTTGATATCTGATCAATTATGTAAGTCGGGATTTATTGAACTCTAATCCATAAATAATACGTTATCAATCCTTTAATGGCCAGCCATTGATATACAGGCTATTGTCACTGTTTTTTCAAAATCGACATGTCAAAATGAATAAAGGATAATTATGGCACTAAATGATAAATAAGACCATAATTAAAATTAATATGAAAAATATGATTGTTTTATGATGTACATTTAACGGGGGAAGATGTAATGAAACTAATATATGAAAATAAGTTGTAGTAATCCTATAAATGGTTTCTCTTTTGAAAGGACCCTAATAAGCTATAATTTCATTCAACAGAACTTTGGTAAAATTATAGCAAAATGAGTTTTAAAACCAGTTCTTTATCAATTTGCAGTAATACTAATGTTATTTGCAGTAGCGTTTATTGTGATTTGTATTGCATAGAAGTATGTATAAATCCATGATAAAAGAAAATACCCATTTTTATCTAGAAATCTGCAGAAAGACTGATGAAGGATTACAAATGGTCAATCCCACCAACTAATCACATCGGCCCCCTCCATCAAATCCGTCCTGATTAAGATTGATATAGAGCCATCCTATTATCCATCATGAGATTATAGTTAATAACCGTTTGTTTGAAACTTGTGATATTAACTTCACTGCCTATTGAATGTGATTTTAGTATTCATAAGTTACAAAGCTTGAGTAAATAACTATAATCTCACAATCCTTTTAAACCCCTTATCAATGTGGCTAGTGAATTTACCATGTCATCATAAGTATTAAATTCACATTTTCCAAAATCAGTCCAGTGAAGCTTTCGTATATGTTCGCTATCATATCCTTCATTTCTACCGATAACCACCATTCCTCTAATCTTGCTCACATCTGCTGTTGTTAAATTGAGGCCGCTAAGAAATGCAGCTCTATGGTCATCTATTAAACACAGCCATTCATTTAACTGAGTAAAAGGTCTTTGTGCATCTGCTGTCAATCCACCATCTTGTTTAAGGATTTTCTTTCCAGGTTTTTCTATTTCTATAAGTATTAGTTCTTTTTTCTGATTCAGGACAGCTATATCCGCAACAAATTTACTCAAAATAGGAGGTTTCCAAAAAGTGCGTTGTGGAGACAATGTATGAAGCAAAATTGGATTTGTTTCTATAAATTTTTGAACAGCCTCTTCTAATGGATCTGTATCAATCAATTCCCTAAAATCATTTAATGTTATATCGAGTGCATTTTTCTCGTATAAGCGTGTTAGAGAAACATTTCCTTCAAAATCAACATGAGATACCAGTAACCCATGTAGATTCTTCCGTAAAATTGTCAAATCCCAAGTATTTTTTCCACAGCTACATTTGAACTCATCAGGTAAATCTTCGTACCATATATAACCAGTTTCTTCTTTCTTGCGGTCTAAACTAGCATAACATTTCACACTTTCATTGCATTCTTTGCAACCAATAACGAAACGGACTGCTTTTAGTGCTTTGGGATTGCTCTTAATTGCAGCTATCTTTTCAGGTGTAAGTGGTTCTACCCGTTCCAATCCAAATAATAGAGTTCCAAGTGGAAATTCTTGTTTTCCTTTCAGTAAGAATAAGTTAAAAAGTCCAGGATGCTGAATAATTACATCATTCAAAGGAAGTAGAAAAACATCCCAACTCTTTTCATTAGTGTTGAATATTTCCATGCTTTTAGATGATGTAAGGGGTGTTTCAATTGATTGATCGGTTTCTAGTTTAATGTCAAAAGGTATTTTTTCATTATTAGCTTTTGATTCAATGCAAATATGTCCTTCACCAAAATTTCTGGGATTATAAATCGCTACCACAAGATGCGCTCCCTTTAAACTCAATGGATATATTTTGGATGATATAGCTTTTCTGAGACCAATAAGATCAAATCGCCATAAAAAGGGGGGGCCTTGAGTTATGTGCATAGCACGTTCAGAAAAACCCAGAAATGCAATATTTGGTACTTCGGTGGCATTCATATTAATCGCCTTATAATATGCAGTTGTTGATAGTATATATGATTATTTTAGCTCTGTAGAAAACTTACTCTGAATTTTATTTCCACCCTATAATTTAAAAAGAATAAATCCCGTGTAATAAACCATTGAAACTATTAACTCTTCACCCTTCGTTTGTGTGCCTTATTGAGATTATCCTTTTTGTAGCTTAATCTTGACTATCCTCTTTTAAAGGCGATCTTCTAGGATTCAAAAGGCAGGCTGTCCGCAACCATACCGAAAAGCTTAGCCGACTTTAAAGGATAGAAAAAGGGTAAGCAACTTGAATTTAAAGAAGATGCTGGTTATGTATGTCTTGTTGAGGTAAAATAATCCACCCCAATATTTGCCTGTTATTATGGTCATATGAGCCTGTAGGAGCCCATGGTGAAGAGATCATACGTGAGTAAGGTTACTTATCAACCAAGTGGCTCCCAGAAGACCAGCATCCTTCAAAGAAAAAGCATGCCATAAGAAGCGCATTTTCTATGCGTTATTGCTCTTTAGCTTCCTCTCCTGTTATGAAAGGGTGCTTTTGTAATACTTCATTGAATTGTCTTAGATGCTCGTGAGTCATGTATATCCGTACTGTGGGCACTTCACCATTCTCGACTGGGAATTGCATAAAATCAATGTAAGCATCCTGATTAGACGCAACAATGTTTAATATATTTGTATAAAATCTGTAATCTATTCGAGTTTTTACTTTCGTGAGCATTTCATCAACTTCACTCATAACTTGTTACCCCCCTTTCGAGTATGGAGTATGCGGAGATATCGCGAACTGCGGGCCCGATTGAATAATTAGATTTTAGTATTGGATTAAATCCATCAAAACCACTTTTACCATAATCTGTTTGAATCGAGGTTTTGATTGAATATGCGGAATGGTCCTTTACATCCCTCTCTACACTGATTTCGACCTCTTCGGCTACCATCTTCTTGAGTCGTTCAGAAACGATGTACTGTTCTAGTAACAAAATAATCTTAGCTTTGGGATTATTTAGGTTAAGTTGGTAGAATTGTACCGCCCCTGTCTTTTCTTTCTTTTCGATAATTCCTTCTTCCAGTAGTTTCCGTATATGTTTGGCTACCGTAACTTTAGAGACATCGGTCATGCGAATTATATCCGCGGCATATAACTTATCATTGTAGTTTTCTACAAAGGTCTCTAATACTTTTAGTTGCGCGCCTTCTCCAAATAGCTCAGACAATACCGTCATGCAGCTCCTCCATGGTATAGATTCTATCCCTTAACGTATAATAGTTATACGAAACCACTCTGATTTAACCTTTTCCACCACTGGCAAAACTATATAATACATCGTATGGTATTTATTTCTCATGTGTGATGATGAAGTTGATTTAACACCGAACGAAATAAAAGTTCTAACGATACTTGGCAAACTTCATATCTCACAACACAAGAATGTCAAAAAAGAATCGATAGCAAAGAGGCTACCTCAACAATATCAATCGTCATTGAACGATGTTATTAAAAGCCTACACCATAAAGGGCTTATAAATTATTACCGAAAAGATAATTATTCAATGACTCCAAAGGGAAAAAAGATAGCAGAAGAATTGGCCGCTAAGCTATCAAAAGACCTATACAAAAATCTACGCATTTTGTTGCTTCTTTAAGCCCTCTTATTCCCTTACCCATAGGAGAACATGGCTCTAGGCTAGATCGTGCCAAGACGACGAGCTACGGAGGATAGGAACCTATTAGAGATGTCAAAAGTACCCTGCCTCAGTCCCTGAATACATCGAACACGCTACCTTTTTTGTGCGCGTCTGAGTTCCTTCCTTTTTTTCTGTACCGATTTACACATGCGTCAGCTTCGCTTTTCCAATTACCGCCACTGTCTTTCTTCCATGAGCCCATGAGTTCACCTTCATTAAACTATATATTTCATGTAATCATAATCCATTACTTATACACAAGTTTAGATGCATTAACCTATGTAATGTTATGTACTACAAATTTCTAAGGTCGTACAATGAAAAATATTCTAGACATCAAGGTCCGTAAGGTTCAGCAGAGGAAAGCCGGTACTCCCTGGGTAGCATTACCTAAAGGAATGTTCAATAAAGGAGATTTGATTATAATAAGCTCTTTTGACTCCGATACAATCACGATTACAAGACGGTTGCCACATAGTAAGAGGTGATGCATAATGGGTGCAGAGATGAAAGGCAAGCCCAAAGCATCAATGCCTAAAAAGGTCCATGCATATTCGCAATCTGCTGTCGTTGTCCCTATCTCCAACCACATTTTTAATATAGGCGATGAAGTAGATGTTCTGGTCCCTGATCTCGATACTGTGATAATCAAAAGGAGAAAGTGAGATGCAGCACACTGCAATGCATGTGAAATTGGGGCATTTCGACACCGATGAAGCATATCTGAAACTACCAGATGAACTGGAAGATGCAGAGCACATCGATGTTACTATTTTTCATGGTGATGCGGCAGTACTGGAGACCAGACTTAAAGTGATGGCTTTCCACCCAGGTAAAATCCGGTACATCAAACTACCAACAACAGATGCCATCATTTGGCAGAAGGTTGAATGGGTCATTGTCGGTATTACTGGCAGCAATAATCTGGAGATTGTGAGGTCTGCCTGCAACTACCAGCAGGTTACCATCGGGCCGGAGGACATAGAGTGACCAGCACCACTGCCATTGAATGTCAGGTACAAGCATACACGAATCAATACTCACAGGCAGTTCAGATCCCATCAAAACCGGTCAAGCTGACATGGGCGATGCAGACATATATACAGCGGTAGCAGGAGGGCGCAGCTATGCGATTGACACTGTTGATGGCTGTACCGCTTGTCAGGTTTGGAAGACCTGTAAGGAACGGTAAACATTTTTGACCCTGACATCATGAGCAGGATAAATTGTGCAGTATTATAATATAATTAAGATATTGAATAATATATTTAGTTTTTAAGATGGGCACAATAGCTAAATACATCTTAAGCATAGTACCGCTGAAACTATTGCAACCAAACAGAACACATAAAAACAGGTGCCCAGTGACTCTATATGGCATAAAAACCTCATTCATTGGGCACTCACGATGAACTTCGCTGCCTGGGTCTTCGCACGATTCTCCCCCAGGCACCTCCACTCTCATGCAGATTCCAAGCAACTATACGCATTCGATGGCACTTTTCAGCACTAAACCCTATACAGTTGCGTGAAAAAAGAGGAAAATAACCATAGGCAGGGTTATACTTCATACCTCCTTCCTGCCATATACGCAGCAACCATGTCTGGGCACCTATCTACAAGTGTGGCCCACTTCCATCTGTTATATTCAGATGCCAGGATGTCTGCAACCTTCTTGTAGGAGAATTCCAGAGTATAGTCACTCTGATTGGCAAACAGTTTAGCAATCGAAGTAAGGTCTGTCAGGCCATTGCACCAGAATTCTCTGCATATAGCAATCCTCATCCAGTGCCCTTCTTGGCCGCTTAGATTCTGATTAAGTGCCCATCTAAAGATGTCACGCACTCCCTGGGTAGTTCCCATGCTATGGCTTGCGGGGATCTCTTCTTTATCCGGTACATAGTCCGAGATGTCAATAGCACCTATCATCATTTCATCAAAGTCTCTGACAAACTCTCCGTTGTGCCAGATCACTGATAGATTGCCATTCTTTCTGTGAGTAGCAAAGGGGAGCTTAACCAGGTTGCCATAGCCATTATTTTGGTTGATTTTGTCCTGCTTTGGAAATACTTCTATTTTCTTAATGTCGAGCTCCTTCAGGATTGCCTTCCCAAATGCTTTTGCAATCTGTGCCTTCACTGGCTTGAGGAAGATCCACACGTGGTAGGAGAACAGTGATCCAGATGCCTCAAGCTTATGTGGTACTCCAAGCATGAAGAGGAAGTTGCAAATCATGTTTTTATTCTTCTCTGCAGTGACCTGTCTTGCAATAAAATCATAGTCCGTATCCTCTTTATCTCTGTGGGCATCTACATCAAAGCATAACCAACGCACCATGTTCTCTGGTCCCAGGTTATATGCACCTATTGTTATCACTCCGTCCAGGTGATCTTGCAACAGTTCATCGGAAAGCTCTCCGTCCTGCTTGCAATAAGTTCCATCATCGTTCTGCATAGCATATGCATTCCAACGATAGCAAAGCTCACGCAATATCTGCAATCTGTTGTTAACCTTGACTGAGACTGTACGCACCTCACCAGCAAAGAAGTCCTCAAGGGATTTCATTTTAAATTTGTAATCAACCGCAGGGATACCATTTGGTTGATTAATATCTGCTTCTAAATATATCTCATTTGGTATTGTTTCATTCTGTATACTATTCTTATTAAATATATGGGATATATTAATAGGACGTGAAATATATTTATGTTTATCATTCGCATCCGGGCCTGATAGTGGTTTCCTCAGGCCGGGCACTGAACTTTTTAGTTCAAAACTTGCGGAAGTGGGTATTCCATGCATCGGTACCTTTTTCTGAGATTCCGACTTCCTGTACATCTCGATCATGGTTTTACCTTTCTCAGCAGCAACCACTTCTGGTCTTGCTAATACTCTGCTCCTTAGACCATCCCATGCTGTTGGTTTTGAGTGTGTTGAGTTTTCGGGGTTTTTGTCGGAATTTTCTAAAGGATTTGCTACTTCCAAATATAATTCACTTTTCATGGAAGGATTTAACATAGCGTAATCAGCATCAAGACCTGGGCGAAAGTATTCGGCTTCGGCATGCTCTGACTCTGAGGCATATACTTTCAAAGATTCAGACAGTTCATTTCTGCCCTCTCCCCAGGTGACAATTCCCTGCATTTCTTCATATGTAATGCCTATTGCAAATACCACAGATTGTTCAATGCCTTGTGGGTCCTTTGCTCTGTTCAGTGTTTGATATGTAAGTGATTGCATTCTTTCCTGTCTGTATAGCCTCGATGTTTCGACATCATCACATATAACGTCATACTGGTTCCTGGGCACATATGCCTCTCCCATCAGAACAGCTATTCTGCTCCCAGATGCAACTCCTATGGAATGCTTAGATCCATAATAATCAACAATGGCATTTGTGTATCCCATTTCATGTAGTGTGCGCTGCAGGTACACTGCCATTCTATAGCTGACCGCATACACTTCTACGGTCCGATTTCTATATTCCTGCAGAATGGGTACAATTCTCTTTAGCGTATGCGTGAGCCCCCATCCGACTGTGCCCCTGGTATCCGTCACAATTGTCATTTGCTTGCAAGTGTTCATCGGATCTCCCCCAGGACCAAACATATAGGATCTAATTCTTGCGCCTTTGTGCATGAACGTTGTAAGATCCATGCTCCCATAGGTTGCCGACATAAGGATTACTTTCTTTCTCCTATAGTGGCAATCGACCAGGAATTTCTTAAGGGATCGGTTGAATAGCCAGTCTATGGTTGCGATGCTGATTGTCTGTTTCTTCTTTCCCCTGGTCCCATGAATTGACAGCTTTCCACTCATCGCAATGCTCATCATGCGATATAGGTTCAGGATATCCCTTATTTTGACACTCCGTTTGTCTCTTTCCTCTGAATAGATGTCCCTGGTAAGCTGGATAATTTCATTATATGCAGCCATCATGAACTTCCCTCCAGCAGACCGCTTGAGTTTATACGGATTGTCAATGGTTATGTTCTGGACACGCTTCCAGGAATCTTCCTTTTTAAGTTCTTCCATCCTTTCATGGATCTTCGCCTGTATTGCGGGGTCATCCAATAGACTCTTCACGGATTTTATTATCTCCCGTATGTGTTTGTATCTATTGTTTACTAGATATTTATCATACTTTTCAAACGATACCCTTCTGTCACCGGGCATCGTAGTCAACACTGGCATAGTAACTGTCTGCCCATACTGGAGTACATGCACATCATCCAGCAGGATATTTTTGGATTTGAAAATCTTCTCCAGCGTCTTTGCTGCAGTGCTGTTTGGCCTATCAGTGGCCGCTATTATCAGGGCCACTAATTTGTGATATGTCAGGACGTTCCCTTGCATATCAGTGGCTCTCTGGATCTCTGTCACTGGGCAATCATAGTAGTGATCACATGTTTCTCCCTTTTTATTGATGCATGTCTCTGGGATTGGTAATACTGGCAGGCTCCTAAGTGCCGGACACTCATTACACATTTCCTCATTTATTATGCACATATGATTGGGGGGAATGTGTATTACATATGAATCCGGGTGATCAGAGTATTTCACTGCAGTTTCTACAAAGGTCTCAGTTGCTATGTGATTAGTGGGAACTACTGCAGTGAATGTTTCCTTCCTGTTAATTGCCTCTGCACTCATTGCCGTTGATGCCCCTGCTCTGGGTACCTTATTGATTAGGAATACACCACTTTCCTCCATTGCTTGAAATAGATTGAATGCAATGCGAATTCGTTCATCTTTGTTTGCCCTGGGAAATTCTTCCAAGGCGAGTTGGCCATTAGTCATGTTACGCTCCGCAATATTGCAATGCAGGCTCTGCCAACCGAAAAGAAGAGAAAGCTATATAAACTCCTAAGGCATATATGGACCTTGCAGGAGATTCTCAAACTCTCTTTTTCAGTCGGCTGGGTGCTGTCAACACCTGGCCTGCATTTCGTTTACTTATTCATCCTCTTGAAGTGGTCCATGTAGACAGGGAGCCAATGGAGTTTTATTCCCCAGAGTACAATTAGCCAATGCAATCACTCCTTTCTGGGGTGTTCTGCTCTGCTCCAGTTGCAGGGTTGTCTTGGCGGATGTGTCCTGCAATTGGGGTCATGATTATTTGTTTTTTCTGCATTTCTATACTAAGGCTATCTCCTGGGGCAATGTCGAGACATTCAGCAAAATGACTCGGTACCACTACCACTAGGCTGCCTCCTATCCTTCTCACTAATCTTGTTAGTGCCATACTCCCATATATCCAATCGTATCTATTAAATACTTTGCTTGCCTTTGATGCATGTATGGGAGAGCTACTTGAAAGATTCGTGCCAATGACTATTGGACTACGCATTATTGAGATGCTGGACAGAAATGGCGAGATGGTTTTTAGTCAGATCCGAAAGGAACTGGACAAAATAAACGATGGTACACTTAGTCGGGAACTGCTTACACTGATGAACACCACGCCCCCAACCATCTTAAAGACCGGAGAGAAGAGATCGTCCAAATATGCCCTCAATTACGAACACCCTGAACTACCCAACCTATTGGCTGTGGTACATCTCCATACTCACAGGTCTGAGACGTTGCACATCTTCGATGCAGGTTTTGATAATGGTGAGCCCTTTGCGAGCTTTACGGTGATAACTCCATCTGCACCACGCCTGGATGAAGCGATAGCTGTAGAAATGAGGGATAGGATAAGCACACGTGATGGGAACCAACTACCGCTTGAGGCAGAATTGATGGTTTTGATTGAGTCGATTATGAATGCAAAACTGCGAGCGTATATATATCAGGCCATAAAGGAAGGAAAAGTCAAGCAAGAAGAGGTTATTTTATTCGATGGAGAAAAAAAGGCACCCAACATGGACAATGCAACTGTGCTGGAATTATTGCATAAAGTGCAATATGAAGACCTGACCATTCAGATCAATTCCCTATTCCCCAGGTATAAAAACAAATGAGTGTTATCAACACTCAAAGTAACTTTCTTAGGGTCTATAGCTGCTAGTATCTCATCATCTGAGATATCCAGCACTTGCACTGCATCCTGGTATACTGTTATTGTAAGTGAATAATGCGCATCTACTGGCGCCTTAGCTAGATACACTCCATCGATATGGCTTCCGTCAGTGAAATGG
>DAIPJA010000267.1:0-1946 GCA_036770525.1 Gudongella sp.
CGGCATACGATCAGGAGACGGAGACTTACTCCAAACAAGAATGTAAGAATGAAAAGAATGAGGAGAATATTATTAGCGCCGTATCGGCAAAGAAAGTAATACCTCCTACTCTAGATATGGTTAAGGCTTACTGTGCTGAACGTAAGAATAATGTCGATCCGGAGCAGTTCATCGATGCCTACACCTCAAAGGGCTGGATGATAGGGAAAAATAGGATGAAGGACTGGCAAGCTGCCGTCCGGTTGTGGGAGAAAAATGTAACTAAAAAAACAGAAACAAATGAAAAAGTTGGACGAGATTATAATAGAAATAGCAAGAGAATCAACGCATTGTGGGATCAGGAGGCTTAGTTTATGCAACGATATGAATCCATCACTCGAAATTGTAGAGAAAATAGCCAAAGCATATGAGCCGAAGTTCATAATGAGTCCTAAGGCAAAGGAGATGTATGAAGATATAATGAGGTATTTCATGGGCGATACCGAGTTTAAGGGTGACCTTAACAAGGGTATTCTGCTAATGGGTTCTATTGGATCTGGTAAAACGCTTGCGATGAAGGTCATGAAAAAGCTGAGTGAGTTATGTCCAATCCCATATTACAAGAATGGGAGGGCAATAGAAATGAAATTTGATATCCTGAGCGTGCATGAAATAGTCAAACTCTTCATGGCCAAAGGATTTGAAGGGATAAAACCCTACGAAAACCGATACATGCTATGCCTTGATGATATAGGTGCAGAAGCAGCGAGTGTTAAGTACTATGGGAACGAGATTGATATCATTGGCTCCTTGCTAACGAGCCGGTGCAAGGATGGTCTTCTCACTTTTGCCACCACCAATTTTCCCGAGAAAATACTTGAAGAGAAGTATGATGATCGGGTAGTAAGCAGGATGCATCAGATGTTCAATTTCCTTACGATCAGAGAGAAAGACTTTAGGAGAGGTTAACCCTTGAGAAAGACACCCTTAACTCAAAGAATCATGCGTGGCATTCCGAGAAAACCTCTTGAGGTATATGAAGCTCTTCCGCCTTAAAGAGCAAGATGATTACAATAATGAAGATTGAGAGACCAGGTAAAATACATTGACGAATTATAGTATTAGTTTAAAATGAGACAGTTATGACAGAGATTAATGCTTTTAAATGTGATTATTGTGGCAAGGTCTACACAACATCGAAAACCTGCAAAGCCCACGAAAAGAACTGTTATTACAACCCCACAACTAGGAGCTGTGCATCCTGCAAGCATCTGGAACTTGAGAAAAAGTACCTCAGCCCGGGAGAATACACCAAAATCCAGGTTTGCAGGGCAGGTGTCGATATCCCAAAAGAAGGCCTTCAATCGGGTTGTGCCATTTATCTTGAGCGGGAGGATGCAACCAGAGAGGATGTGATGAGCCCTGAGCTGCTTGACAATAATACAAGAACTTCTTGGCAGTGGTTCGTAAGCAGCTCCTTACGAGCATTGAAAGATAATAGCCTGATTTAATGCGCTATAGGGTATAATACACTGCAATCGATAATATCAGGTAGCTATCTCTGAGTGATCCAATTGTGATCATGCAGGTAGCTACTTGATTACACAAAAATCTTCACAGGCTCTCCAATTTTGATGTTGCGCTATAATTTAATTATCTGAAAAAAGCTCAGCTATGCAAATTCACCTTTCCCCACGCCCATCATGCTCTCTCCTCCCGTCTCCTGTAAATATACCAGTACGCCAGCGGAATGAAGTAGAGACTGACGAAGGTGCCGAGGGTCATGCCTCCTAACAGCGCCAGCGCCATCGGCCGCTGTAACTGGTTCCCCAAGCCTGATCCGAACAGCATCGGAAGGGTCGAAAACAACGACGCCATAGCAACCATGATAATGGGCTTCAGCCTCCTCGAACCGCCGGTGTATATCGCCTCCTTCAGTGCTACCCCGGATTTCCGGAGATTGTTTA
>DAIPJA010000067.1:0-9991 GCA_036770525.1 Gudongella sp.
GTATTTGTGCATCAAATTTGTTCACTATTTCACCTCTCCCGTAAGATGAAGAACCCTGCCTTAAGGCAGGGTTACTCGATTGCAAAAATGTAGTAATACAGCGGCTGGCCCCCGTGAATAACCTCTATGTCCATATCGGGATATGATTCGGTCAGCAAATCTGCCAGCTCATTAGCTGTTTCCTCGCTAATATCTTCGCCATACATTAAAGTTATTATGGACATTTCTTTATCCATTAGCTTATCTATTAGTTTTTTAGATACTTCGTTAATATCGGTACCCGCCGACAAAATATCCTTGTCAGACAGACCGATAATATCTCCTTTGGATATCTCTGTACCGTTAAACTCAGTACCTCTAACTGCAAAGGTAACCTGTCCGGTAATAACATTTTTAATGGCTTCAGACATTATATCCACATTATATTCAGGGTCCTTTTCAGGGTCCATCGCCAGTAATGCTGCAATCCCTTGAGGAATGGTTTTAGTAGGTATTATTATAATACTTCTATCACTAAGAGTTTTTGCTTGCTGGGCTGCCAGTATGATATTACTGTTATTGGGGAGTATTATTACATGATCTCCATTTGTCTTATCAATGGCAGATATAATATCCTCTGTACTCGGGTTCATAGTCTTTCCACCTGATACTAGAACATCCACATTGAGATCCTTAAACAATCTGTCAATACCCTCACCAACAGAGATAGCAACTACCGAATATTTCTGTTTTTCAATCGTCTTTTCAATAGTCTGATCTACTTCAGGATTATCTCTGATCGAGTTTAGCTCGTCTTTCAACAAAACCTCTTCATGCTGGTATCTCATATTGTCTATCTTAATATCACTTAATTCACCTACAAGCAGAGCTTTTTCAAGCACTTGCCCAGGATTGTTGGTGTGGACATGGACTTTGATCAAGCCCTCTCCACCAACTACCAGAAGTGAATCACCAAAAATTGCAAGTTCATCTCTAAAAGACTCAGTGTCACCATTTACGGTATTTATCATAAACTCGGTGCAATACCCAAATTTTATATCGTCAGTTTCAATATACTCTCTTCTCTTAGGTGCTTCCTTGACAGGTGGTATTTTATCTATTCGAGGTACTGATAATACTGTCTCTCCTCTCAGAGCTTGCAGAGCACCCGAAAAGATATATATTAGACCTTTTCCTCCGGCATCCACAACTCCCGCCTGCTTAAGAACAGGCAGCATGTCCGGAGTCTTTTTCAAAACATCATTTCCATGTTTAATTACCTCTTCCATTAGATCGGCCAAATCCTCGTGGAGATTATATATCTCCATGGCTCTCTCACCGCATTCTCTTGCCACTGTGAGAATAGTACCCTCAGTGGGCTTCATAACTGCTTTATAGGCGGTATCGGCAGCTTTTTTTAATGCCTCTGCCATTATCTTTGAATCAATCTTTTCATTGTCACCTATACCACTAGCTAAACCTCTGAACAATTGAGACAAAATAACACCAGAATTACCTCTTGCACCCATTAGTGAACCCTGACTGGCAGCCAAAGCAACCTTGGATGCATTATTCTCATCTACTTGTAATCCTTGCTTTAGAGCAGATTTAATTGTTAAAAGCATATTGGTTCCAGTGTCTCCATCCGGCACTGGAAAGACATTCAGGGAGTTAACCTCTTCCTTATTTTCTTCCAGCATCAGAGCTGCGCTTTCCAGTATGATTTTTAGCAAATTGCCATCTATTGATGTTGTTTTCAAGTGTTGTACCTCCCCGATTACTTATCTATTCGTATGCCTTGAACGTATACATTTACCTTGTCTACTTTAAGGCCGGTAAAGTTTTCGATGTTGAATTTTACTTTGTCTATGATATTTTTGCATACGACAGATATTTTTATCCCATATTCCAGGATAACATACATATCAACTGTTACAAGATTGTCCCGAATATATACCTTAATTCCTTTTGTAAGGGACTCAGTCTTAAGCAGCTCAAAAAAACCATCCTTTGCATTCTTTGCAGCCATTCCAACGATGCCATAGCTCTCCATTGCAGACATTCCGGCCAGTGAGGCGAATACACTGTCATCTATGATCAAGCTGCCAAATTCCGACTTGGTTCTTACAGGCATTTTCATCCCCTCCAATGATAATAGTTGCTATCCACATCATTTTACAATATAATAATACAAAGTTCAACTAATTAAGTAATTGAGTGTCAAAATTGAGTTGCAATTCTATATCCAGATGTGTTAAAATGTAATATGTTGCAGAGAAATGATTATTATTATTCAATATTCTCTATGGGTGTTAAGGAGGTGTTTTCATGGCTAGGATATGTGAGGTTTGTGGGAAAAGCAAAGCATTCGGAAATAAGGTAACCTTCTCAAATAAAAAGAGTTCAAGGTCCTGGGCTCCAAACATAAGAAGAGTTAAGGCAGTCGTTAATGGTTCAACAAAGAGAATCAATGTCTGCACAAGATGTCTTAGATCAGGTTATGTTCAAAGAGCAATCTAGTTTGAGTAAAAAAGAATGAAAAGCTTACACTGCGATATTGCAATGTAAGCTTTTTTTATTTAGTCATGTGCTTTAATAATAAGAGCTTCACCTTTATGGCAGATTACAGTCCCTTCGTTCTTCATTATATAATTGCTTACTCCTAGGCTGCTTCCCATAATCAGGCATTTATGATCAAGAGGATAATAAAAACCCTTGAGGCTGATTTCTGCTCCAATATCCGAAATAGGCAGAACTGAGATATAACTCCCCTCGTCCTTCATGCTCACGGTATTTTCTCCTCTAACATATGTTACGCTATTATGCTCATCCATAATGGTACCATGTAATCCCAGATCGTACATATACCTCAGGCTAAATATATTGGACAGAGTATGGTCAAGCCTAGAGCCAGTACCTGCCAAGATAGTAATATCATCCACATTCAATCCATTAAGAACATCGATAGCCAGCTCGGTATCAGTCTTGTCTTTTTCTACAGGATGACGAACTATATTGGTGATACTTGTATCTATATTAGCAAGCAATGACTTGTCTACCGAATCAAAGTCCCCGACAAGATAGTCAGGTTTTATATCTATTGCATTAAGATACTTTAATCCACTGTCAGCAGCAACCACAATATCATAATCCGGGATTATCTCTTTTAATTTTTCAATACTGATGCAATTCCCACCACCTATTATTACACCTTTCATATAATCAACCTACCTTAGTAATTTTTGGATCGGTTTCCAAATGATCATTAGTACGATGATAGATATCAGCAATTCAGGTACTAGATATGATGCATTGTACACCATAGAGTATATCCAGGGATTTTGATCACCAGCGTACTCTGCGAAATATACTACTCCTGATAACACATGTGACAGCATCCTTCCAATTATTGCTATTGCAACGCTCAGAAATAAAGCCGGATACTTGATTTGTGTTTTGTCTCTACTCATGAAATATACCAGTCCAGCAAGACCAAGTGCACCATAAGCCAGGGGATAATCAAGCAAGAATTGTACCGGATGAACGAAATAAGGCTTTAATACGAAGTCCAGCAGCCCATAAGATGCTCCTACAGCCAATCCTGGTAAAATTCCCCATCTCATCGAGAACAACAGAATGGGTATCATGCTTCCTGCAGTTACACTGCCTCCATTTGGTGCCTGATAAATCTTAACGTAGCTTAATAATGCAGCTAGCGCTATCATCATACCGCCTTCTGCCAGCATTAAAGTTTTGCTTCTTTTTTTGTCCACTTTCATCCTCCCTTTCTGCAACAGCAAAAGAGATATAAAAAACTCATCACTTGGAGTGATGAGTATATTTTTTATATACACTTCCCTCCGCTAGAATTACCTAGTTCAGGTCATAAGGGTCGGGATTTCTCCACTCTCAGCTAACGCTCCCCCAGTGCTGTTGATATTTATTTATTTGCACTTCCATTATACCACTCTTTCTGAAAATTTCAATCAGTCAATTATCAAATCAGTTCCTTGAATAGCTTTGTCCTTTGTTCAGGGTCGCCGTAAGAGAATATATCTGATCCAACAACAAGCAAATCTGCTCCAGCCTGCATTACAAGCCTCGCATTATCCAACTTAATGCCACCATCAACCTCCAATATTATATTTCTGCCAGAATCATCAATAAGCTTTCTGACCTTCTTTATTTTATCAGTTACAGAATTGATGTAGCTTTGTCCACCAAATCCAGGATTTACAGACATCAGTAGTATGAGATCAATGTCGTCCATAATGTAATCTAGGATTTGAAGAGGTGTCGCAGGATTTAACGATACGCCCGCTTTTAAGCCAGAATTCCGAATTTGCTGCAGCGTTCGATGCAAGTGAACGGTGGCTTCTGCATGAACAGTGATAATATCAGAGCCCGCATTGACATAATCGTCGATAAACCTCTCGGGTCTGTCTACCATAAGGTGTACATCAAAAGGCAGCTTGGTTGTCACTCTAAGCTTCGAAATTACAGGTGCCCCAAAAGTAATGTTGGGAACATAAATTCCATCCATAACATCAAGATGGATATAATCAGCTCCACCCTTCTCGACGCTCTTTATCTCGTCTCCTAGCCTTGAAAAATCAGCTGATAGTATAGATGGTGCAATCAAAGGCATATCAGTATTTCCTCCTCTTTCTTAGTTCGTCCAGTATAGCAAGGTAATTTCTGTATCTATCTTCTCCAATTAATCTCTTAGACACTGCTTCCTTAACACCGCATCCAGGCTCGCTGTCGTGAAGACAGCTTAAAAATTTGCAGTCTGCAGCAAATTTTCCGAATTCTCTGTAATAATCACGAAGATCCTCCGGTTTTTCTACAAAATCCAGGGACAATGAGCTGAAGCCGGGAGTATCTAAAACATAGGAATCATTGCCAAGAGACAGTAGTTCAACATGTCTTGTGGTATGTCGGCCTCTTGCAGTTTTTCTGCTGATTTGACTTGTCTGAAGCCTAAAAGATGGATCAATAGCATTTAAGAGGGATGATTTTCCAGAGCCCGAGGCACCTGCAAACACGCTTGTATGACCATGAAGGTACTCCTTTAACAAATCCACCCCATCACCTGACTTAGTGCTGGTCAATATGGATACAAATCCTGCGTCTTCATATATTGCCTTTAGGTCACACGCCCTTTCAAAATCAACATCGCTTTTATTTATGCAAAATAAAATATTCAAATCCTGTTCCTCTGCCATAATTACCATCTTGTCAACCAGCCAAAGATTAGGTTCAGGATCTCTTGTGCTTAAAACTATTATCGCCTGATCCACATTTGCTACAGGAGGCCTGAGAAGCTCTGATTTTCTCTTTAATATCTCTTCGATGTATCCTGTGCCAGAATCGCTGTCTATCCTTATTTTTACTCTATCGCCGACCAAAGGTTTTAGGTTTTGCTCTCTAAAAAGCCCCCTTGCCCTGCATTCAATAATTTCATCATTAGAAATTACATAGTAAAAACCACCTATACCTTTGATGATCCTACCCTCTCTCATGATTAGGACTCTTTTACTCTTGTATATTGATAAATATCGTCATAATATACATCAAATTCGGCACCAGGAGTCCCGGAAACAGTCACTTGGAATGCCCCATCCTCCTGCTTGTGGATGGCCGAATAAACCATTGTCGTGATTCCATCCTGTCTTCTATATATAACTACATTGGTTTCATTCTTGTCCTCAAAAGGTCTTAGAACAAATGAAAAGCTTGTCTCTTCCTGAACTGGAGGTGAAGTTGGATCCTCTGGATTTTCAGCAGGATCAGGAATTGTCGTATCTGGACCTGAGCTGACATATAAGTCAACAGCAGTGTTTGTCTCAAGAGGAGTTCCCGGCTCATATGACTGCCAATAAACCTCATTCGCAGGCACTGTATTATTAGCTTCGTATTTGACCTCTCCTACTACAAGTCCAAGTCCGAGTATTTCATTCATTGCTTGACTAATACTAAACCCTTTAAGCTGGATCATAATGACCTCTGTAGTCTCCTGACCTTTGCTTACTACTACTCCTATTCTTGTATTTGGTTCGACCTCTGTCCAAGCTTCAATTTCTTGACTTATAACTACATCCAAAGGTATATCCTCTGAAAATTCGTAGGAAACATCGATCCTCAGATTTGCCTTATTAACAAGTTCCTCGGCTTCAATCAAGGTTCGGTTCATTAGAAGTGGAACAGCTACAAGATTAGTTCCGCTGCTAATGGTTACTCCAACTGGATATCCAGCCTTTATCCGGACACCCTCGTCAACGTTCTGGTCTATGATTACTCCTGCAGGATACTGCGAATTATTGACTCTACTTATCACGTTAAGCTGAAAACCATATTCTACAGCAATTGCCTTTGCCTCATCCTCAGTACTACCCACCAGATTGGGCATAATTGATTCCTGAGACGAACCCAGTGCCTCCTTCAGTCTTGTGTAGCCTGCAAAAATGGATGTTACCAGAATAAATGCAGCAAGAACAGCCGCTGCGATAACCATCATTTTATTCTTCTTTTCCTGCTTTTTTGAACTTCTTCTCGGCTTGAAAGTTTCATTCATCTCCTCAGATATATCGTCAGTATCGATTGCAGGTATAACCCTGGTCATTTCAGTAGTGTCTCCCAATTCTCCTGCAATGTTGAGCATATCAGAACCATTTGATTTTAGTGCTCTCAATAACTCATCAGCGGTTTGATACCTGTCGCTTTGTCTCTTTCTTGAGCACTTCATGACAATATTACTCAAACTGACAGGTATTGCAGGATCCAGAGATATCGGAGGTATCATTTCTTCCTGGACATGCTTTAATGCTACTCCAATTGGAGTATCTCCATTAAAAGGGACCTTACCAGTCAGCATCTCGTATATTACTATCCCAAGGGAATATATGTCGGATTTTTCATCAGTATACCCACCTCTTGCTTGCTCAGGGGAAAAGTAATGCACTGAGCCAAGAACACTTGAGGTAGTGGTTATAGTTGATGAGGTAACAGCTCTAGCTATTCCGAAGTCAGTTACCTTAACTCTATTGTCCTCGGTTATCATTATGTTGTGTGGCTTGATATCTCTATGGATGATGTGGTTCTTATGGGCATGAGAGATTGCTTCTGCGATTTGAATAGAGTAGTTTAAAGTCTCATCAGTCGACAATTTACCCTTTTCATTGATTATTTCCTTGAGTGTTTTCCCCTTTATATACTCCATAACAATGTAGTGAATCTTGTCATTACCAGACTCTTCAGATCCGACATCGTAAATGTTTAATATATTTGGATGAGAAAGGCTTGCTGCTGCCTGTGACTCTCGTCTGAATTTCCTTATAAAATCATCATCATTATTGAATTCTTCCTTTAAAACCTTTATAGCAACAAATCTATCAAGTAGATGGCATTTCGCCTTATAGACTATGGCCATACCTCCAGAGCCAATCTTCTCAACTATTTCATATCTGTTTCCCAGTATCTTTCCTATCATCATTTCACCTCTATCAAATTCGTATGGCTATAACCGTTATATTATCGGTTCCGCCATTATCCTTCGCCAGCTCAATTGCCATATGACATGCCTTCTGAAGGTCATCTCTGTCTGCAAAAATACTCAAAAGTTCAATATCTCCAACCATATTAGACAGGCCATCACTGCATAATATTATAATATCATCTTTTGCAGGCTTTATTATAAGGGTATCCACCTCTATATCACTACTAGTGCCTACAGCCCTGGTTATGACATTTCGCTGAGGATGATTGACCGCATCCTGTCTGGTTATTTTACCTTCCCGGATCAATTGGTTGACCAACGAATGATCCTCTGTCAATTGAGCAATACCACCATCTCTGAGTATGTATGCCCTGCTGTCTCCAACGTGACCAATAATAAGCTTGCTTTTAAATACAAAAGCCATAGTGACTGTGGTTCCCATACCAGAACAATCCGGGTCTTCACAGGAACGGTTGAATATGGCTTCATTAGCAATTGAAATCGATTCAACAACTGCATTTTGAGCCTTCACCTCACTGGTCAATGTTTGCTTTACCCGGTCAAGATATGCTGCAATAGAATCTACCGCCATACTACTTGCTAATTCACCTGCTTTGTGTCCGCCCATCCCATCAGCAATAATATATAGCCTTAAAGATGGATCATTCGAAATGAACAAGCTATCCTGATTAGCTGTTCTAACTACTCCAATATCAGATGCCGCACCTACAAACATTTAACCACCTCATCAGTTATTATGTTCAATAAAACTTCTCCTTAATTGTCCGCATGAAGCACTAATATCACTTCCCATTTCTCTGCGGATGGTAGTAGGTATACCAAATTCAAGAAGCTTTCTTTGAAAAGACAATACCCCTTTTTTTTCGGGTCTTCCCTTATTGTATTCCTTAATAGGATTCAATGGAATGAGATTGACGTGGCAAAGCATACCCTTCATTAGTCTTGCCATCTCTCGTGCATCCTCTTCTCTATCATTTTCATTTTCAATCAATGTATATTCAAAGGTTATTCTTCTGCCTGTTTTTTCCGAGTAATATTTCAAAGCCTTGAATAGTTCCTCCAATTTGTATTTTTTTGCTATTGGCATTATCTCTGCTCTTCTCTCATCAAAAGGTGAGTGAAGTGATATTGACAAGGTGATCGGCATATCTTTAGCTGCAAGTTCATATATGCCAGGTACAACTCCACAAGTTGAAAGTGTTATATTTCTAAGACTTATGTTTCTGCCTTTATCATGATTGATTATATCAAAAAACCTGTCCACATTGCAAAGGTTGTCAAGGGGCTCACCACTACCCATCAAGACAATATTAGAAATCCTTATTTTCAGGTCTTCCTCTGCCAGATAAAGCTGATTAAGCAGCTCTCCTGCAGTTAGATTTCTTACTAGTCCTTCCTTTGTCGAGGCGCAAAAACTACAACCCATCCTGCAGCCTACTTGAGTCGATATACATAATGAGTACCCATGCTCATATTTCATTACAACACTCTCAATTATGTTGCCGTCATCAAGCAAGTATAGGAACTTAACAGTTGAATCCTGCTCAGAACTGAATTTCTTAAAAATCTTCATACCGGATATAAAATAGTTTTCTTTTAGCTTTCCTCTAAGATCTAAAGGTATCTGCTTTAGCTCGGCTATATCTCTTCCATTATGTTGATGGATAAATCTGAATATCTGCTCAGCTCTATATGCTTTTTCCCCAAGCCCCTCCATTAATACCTTTATCTCATTTATTTTCATTGAGTTTAATTCCATTAAAATCCCTGCTCTCCAAAGTTTAGATAATGTTCATCCTATTCTTACCATCTTAGCCATAAAGAACCCATCCGTACCATGAATATTGGGATAAAGCTCTAAATAACCGCTATCTTGTGTTGCTGATATTTTTACTCCGTTTGCAACCTCGATTGGCACTAATCGAAAATCAGTACTTTCCCTCAGAAAATTTGTGATAACATCAAGATTTTCTTGTCGATTGATAGTACACGTGCTATAAACAAGTGTCCCTCCTGGCTTAATATAATTTGAGGCCGTCTTAAGGATAATTGTCTGGAGTCTTGAAAGCTCTATTAGCTCCTCACTAGTACGCGTCCACTTGATATCCGGTTTTCTTCTTATTAGACCGAGTCCGGAGCATGGTGCATCAACCAGACAGTAATCTACTTTGTATTTTAACTTGTCATCGGGTTCTTTGGCATCCCATATTTCCGATTTTATAGATTTTATCCCCAATCGCAAGGACAGTTCTTCGATAAGCTTCAGCTTATGAGGATAAATATCCCTTGCTATGATCGTTCCTTTATCGCCGATCCACTGGGCAATATGAGTTGCCTTACCACCTGGAGCACTGCATACATCCAAAATTAATGAGTCTTTTTGAGCATTCAGTACTTCTGTAACCAGCATACTTGCTTCATCCTGGATCGTTAAGAGACCGTCAGTATACGCACTCAGTCTTGTCATGGACCTGGGCTTTTTTATAATTATAC
>DAIPJA010000068.1:0-9986 GCA_036770525.1 Gudongella sp.
GAGATCTTTCCCTTAGAAAAAGAGAGTTTGATCTTAACAAATCAGTAAAGACTGTCAAGGAGCTTTCAGAGGACGGAAAGCTTTTAAAATCCAAGGTCGAGGAGCTTAAGGAAGCTCATGAAAGACTATTGCACCCTGATCCCGAGGAGAAAAGAGAGTTTATAGACAGACAAAAAGGTAAGAAGAGGAAATAGATCAACCTTCGTTGGTCTTTTTTTACGAGGAGGCATCGATATGAAGGTGGAGAGGATAACTCTTAAGGATCTGGATGGCAGAACTGAAAGCCAAAGCCAGGCTGTATTGATAGAAGGACTTGGCATAGAAGGAGATCTCAAGGCAAATGGAGGCGAGAGACAGATTTCCTTGCTGCCTCTGTGGGTCAGGGAGAGGATCGAGCAGGGAAAAGTGGAAGGCCTTTGCGTCTCCAGGTTCAGAGAGAATATCACCTGGTCAGGAGAGGGTGATCTGGTCAAAGGTGGAAAGTATAAAATCGGCGAGGTATTGCTGGAGATTTCAGAATTGAACAAAAAATGCTTTGATGAATGTTACGATATTGTCAAAAATGCCCCCTGTCCACTGACATTTACTGTCAGTTATGCAATTATTTTAAGAGGTGGAGTCATAAAATTAAATGACGAAATTCAGCCATTACAATCGTGACAACGATTTCTCAATGATTCGAATAATAAGAATTAATTGATAATTTATTCTCAAATTATTGATTTATGGTTGCACATAATATAAAATCAATTAATATAGGCGTAGTGTTATTATTTTTTAAATAACCGTATATTGGGGGTGAAGCGATGGCAATGGATGCTATTCAGATTGTTAAGGAAGCGGAGGAGAAGGCGAGGGAAATTCTCGACTCAACTACTGCTGAAGCAAAGAGAGCCGCTGAGGAAGCCGTTAAAAAGGCTGATGAGGAGTATCATAGAATACTAACTCAAGCTGAATCAGAGGCTGAGATGATAAAGAATAAAGCAATTGAAGAAGGAGAAGCCATAGCAAAACCGATTCTGGAAAAGGGTCAGTCAGAGGCTCAGGCCGTTAGGGGCATGGACAGCGTCAAACTGGACAGAATCGTTGATATTATAATCGAGAGGATCGTGAAGACTGATGGCAATAGTTAAGATGAGCCAATTCAGCCTGTTTGCCTTCGACGATCACAAGGAGGAGCTTCTCAAGCACCTTCAAAGGTTCGAGTACGTCCATTTCAGCAATCTTGAGGAAGACAAGGACCTTACAAGCCTCGGACTCAAGGGCGTCAGGACTCCTGAGGGTCTTACAGAGGTTGAGGAGCAGCTGACAAGGATAAACAGCTGTATTGAAACCCTGTCAAGGTATTTCGTCAGGGAGACCGGACTAAAGGCGATGAAACAGGGTCAGGATACCTACACATTCGCCGAGTTGGAGGAGAAGTCCCATCAAATCGACAGCAACAGACTATGCGTTCAGGTCAGGGATCTCTGGAAGGAACGTGAAGGCCATAAGCAGGCTATAGATAAACTCATGGTTCATATTGGTGAGCTTAAGCCCTGGAAGAGTCTTTCATCTCCGCTTAAGGACCTAAGCTCAATAAGGGAGACTGAGCTGTTTATAGGAACTGTCCCCAGGAAGCTGAAGGATAAGGTCATAACAGATCTTTCGGAGGCTGAGGGAACCTACTACGAGGTTGTGGATGAGGACAAGGAGAGCCTTTATTTACTTGTTATGTCCTATGGCCAGGAGGCTGAAAAAACAAAGGAATTACTTAGAAATTCAAGCTTTACCAAAGCGATCCTGCATGGAGAGGGAGCTCCATCGGAAGAGATCACTCTACTTGAAGGTAAGATCGCTTCACAGCAGAAACAAATTTCGGAAATAGATGAAAAGCTCAAGGAGCTGGCACCGTCATTGGGAGAGCTCGAGCTTATGTATGATTATCTCAGCAACAAAAAGTTGAGGCTAGCATCAACTGAAAACTTTGTTATGACAGAAAAAGTCAATGTGATCAAGGGCTTCATACCTGCAGACAAGACCTCAGATTTCGAGGAAAGAATAAAGGAAGCTCTCGGGAGTGTATATTACCTTGAGCTTGAAGAGGTGGACAAGGACGATCCGAACGTTCCGATACTTCTTAAAAATTCTGGCTTTGCAAGCACCTTTGAATCGTTGACCAGCATGTATGCTCTTCCTCAATACAATGAAGTCGATCCGACCCCGCTGCTGGCGCCATTCTATCTTATCTTCTTTGGAATGATGGCTGCAGACGTTGGATATGGCTTGATAATGCTGATTGCTTCACTGTTTGTTCTGAAAAATTTCAATCTTAAGGACAACACAAGACTGTTCCTGAAATTCTTCTATTATTTGAGCTTTTCAGTAATAATTTGGGGATTCATCTACGGATCGCTCTTTGGAGGGATCATACCTCTGCCGGGAATTTTCGATCCGGCTAAGGACTACAACACCCTTCTTATTCTTTCCATAGCATTTGGATTGATCCACATCTATTTTGCGCTGGGAATAAAGGCATACAAGCTCATAAAAAGCGGCAAACCCAAGGATGCATTATATGATGTAGGCTTTTGGTACATGGCTTTAACTGGCTCCATAGTCTATCTGCTTAATATGGTTATGACTATGCCGCCAATAGTAAAGACTATAAGCCTTGTAGTTATGGTGCTGGGGATGCTTGGGATAGTAGCAACGGGCGGAAGAGAAGCAAAGAGCGTAGTGGGAAGAGTCGGCGGCGGTGTGTATGCACTTTACGGGATATCAGGCTATGTAGGTGACTTTGTTTCTTATTCAAGACTTATGGCTCTTGGATTGGCAGGAGGATTCATTGCCGGCGCCGTAAACATGATGGCCGGGATGGTAGCTCAGTCAGGACCAATAGGCTTCGTTTTCGCCATAATAATCTTCATCTTTGGGCAGACCTTCAACCTGGGGCTTAGCCTCCTTGGTGCGTATGTCCACACAATAAGACTTACCTTCGTTGAGTTCTTCGGAAAGTTCTACGAAGGCGGAGGTCAGAGCTTCAATACATTTAAGAGCAAACCAAAATATATAAACTTAAAATAGGTTAGGGGGAAATGTCAATGTCTTTTACTGAATTCATAGTTTCACAAGGTGGAGTTTTCTTCGGAGGCTTAGGAGTAGCTGTAGCCGTTTTTCTATCAGGTATCGGATCTGCAATAGGTATAGGTATAGTAGGACAGGCTGCATCTGGTCTTGTTATCGAAGAACCCGAGAAATTCGGTCGTTCATTGGTTCTTCAGCTGCTTCCGGGTACACAGGGACTTTACGGCTTTGTAATAGGACTTTTAGTAATGGGTCAGCTTGATATTGGAATGAGTCTTGCAAATGGAATGTATCTTTTGGCTGCATGTCTTCCTGTAGGATTTGTAGGCTGGCTGTCGGCAATAGCTCAGGGCAAGACTGCAGCAGCAGGTATATCGATCCTTGCTAAGAATGAGGAGCACTCAACAAAGGGTATCATCTATGCGGTAATGGTTGAAACCTATGCACTTTTGGCATTCGTTATCTCCCTTATTCTTGTCAACGCTGTAAGTTTCTAGAAAAAGTAAGGATGTGAAGCCATGTCAAAGCTAGAGAGCCTAACCCAAAGGATAATGGATGACGCAAAAGCAAAGGCTGACTCCATAATGGCGGAGGCGGATAGAAAAAGCAAAAGCCTTTTGAATACGAAGATCAAGGAAGCCCAGGACAAAAGCGAAAAGCTCCTTGAGAAGGCACATTCAGAAGCTGCCATGGCCAAAGACAGGGTCGTATCCAGCGCCGAGCTTAAGGTAAGGGATGAGAAGCTGTCGGCCAAGCAGGAGATATTGGATACAGTATTCGGTATGGCAAAAAATAAGCTTGAAAAATTGGATGATACAAAATATGGTGAGCTTCTTGGGAAGACACTGGGCAACATTACTATAAAAGGCAAGGGTACTCTGGTGGTTCCGCCTTCCAGAAAAAGCATTGCAGAGAAGGTATCTGGGGCTCTTGCAGTCACAACAGACGAAAATATGCTGCAGGGCTTTATGATAAAGGATGAAAATATAGTTTATAACTACACCTTTGAGTCCTTGGTGGATGAAGCAAGAGAGCAGCTGGAGGGCGATATAGCCTTAGAACTCTTCAAAGAATTGGAGTGATTTCATGGATAGAATGGATTTTATCCAAGGGGTAACCCGAATAAGAGTCCTTGAAAACAAGCTCCTTGACAGGGCTGCTATCGAAAAGATGGTAGAAGCCAGGGATCTTGAAGAGGTATTCAGAACCCTTGGAGACACTGAATATGCAAGTGCTGTTACTCAGGCAGGAAAGCCCGAAGAGTACGAAGTCATCCTGCATACAGAGCTTGAGAGGGTCTACAGGCTTGTAAGGGAGATTTCACCTGATAGCCTGGTGGTGGACCTGATGGCTCTTAAGTATGACTTCCACAACCTCAAAGTCATGATCAAGGAAAGATTGATGGGTAAGGACTTTTCAGCCCTCTATTCCCGTGTAGGGACAATTGACTTTGAAAAGTTCAAAGCTCAGTTCACCGCTGGTGAATACAGGGATATGGAGCCTGTGACCTACAAGGAGGCAGTCCTTTCTGTTATGAAGGATTTTGAGGAAAAGAAGGACCCTCAGCGAATAGATATACTTATGGACAGATATTATTTTCAACACCTTCACAAAATGGCAAAGGATTCAGGCATCAGTCTGTTCCAGGACCACGTGAAGGATCTGATAGATTTTACAAATGTATCCTCCGCAATCCGCTTGAAAAAGCAGGAGAAGGAGCTGAAGTTTTTTGAGGAGGTCATCCTCGAAAACGGACACATCGAGAAGGATACAATGCTTTCTACAGTCAACGATTCAGTGGAGACGATGATAAACAGGTTCAGGAATTCCAGGATCCGCAAGGAACTGGCAAAAGGACTTGAGGATTACCTTGAGACAGGCAGGCTTTCATCCTTTGAGAAGCATATGGACAACTACCTGATGAACCTGAACAAAAGCTCCAAGTCGGTGACCTTTGGACCGGAGCCCCTTTTCTCGTATCTGGTGGCAAAGGAAATGGAAATCAAGATCCTGAGGATCATTATGGTGTCTAAGATCAACAATATTTCACCTGACGCCATAAGGGAAAGGCTGCGTGATTTGTATGTATAAGGTAGGAGTTGTTGGAGACAAGGATTCTGTACTGGCCTTCAAAGCCCTTGGAGTGGACGTGAACACAGTCACTGACCGCGAAGAGGCACGAAGGATAGTGGACACTATGGCGAGAGGCAATTACGGCGTCATATTCATCACTGAGCAGATCGCAAGCCTGATACCAGATACTATTGAGAGATATGACAAAGAGATAATCCCTGCGGTAATACTCATCCCGAGCAATCAGGGTTCGCTGAACATAGGGATGAACCGTATCAACGAGAATGTCGAAAAAGCCGTAGGATCAAATATTTTATAGAAAGAGAGGGCTTATCTTGAAAGTAGGAAAGATTATTAAGGTATCTGGACCCTTGGTAGTTGCCGAGGGTATGGATGAAGCCAATGTATATGACGTAGTTCAAGTATCCGACAACAGACTTGTCGGTGAAATAATAGAAATGAGAGGCGACAGGGCGTCGATCCAGGTATACGAGGAAACGACCGGAATTGGGCCTGGTGACCCGGTTTACACCACTGGGGAGCCTTTGAGCGTCGAGCTGGGGCCTGGACTTTTGGAGGCCATGTTCGACGGTATCCAAAGACCTCTTGAGGAATTCAGGCAATTGTCAGGGGACTTCCTTACAAGAGGAACAAAGGTCGACAACCTGAACAGACAAAAGAAATGGCACTTCGTCCCAACTGCCAAGGTTGGAGACAAGGTGGTAGGAGGCGACATAATCGGAACGGTCCAGGAGACCCCTCTGATCCTCCACAAGATAATGGTTCCTATAGGAATGAGTGGTGAGATAACCTCCATTACCGAGGGAATGTTTACAATTATTGAGGATATTTGTGTACTTGACGGCACGCAAAATATCCAGATGCTTCAGAAATGGCCTGTAAGAAAGGGAAGACCCTTTAAGAGAAAATTGAATCCTGACGTGCCTCTGCTGACCGGGCAAAGGGTAATAGATACCTTCTTCCCTGTTGCAAAGGGTGGAACAGCTGCAATCCCAGGGCCATTCGGCTCAGGAAAGACAGTTGTACAGCATCAGCTTGCAAAGTGGGCTGATACTGAGATAGTAGTCTATGTAGGCTGCGGCGAGCGTGGAAACGAGATGACTGACGTACTGATGGAGTTCCCTGAGATCATCGACCCTGCAACCGGAGAGTCGTTGATGAAGAGGACAGTCCTTATAGCCAACACATCAAACATGCCGGTAGCCGCCCGTGAGGCTTCCATATATACGGGGATCACTCTTGCAGAATACTTCAGAGATATGGGTTACTCAGTAGCAATAATGGCCGACTCAACCTCCAGATGGGCAGAAGCCCTTAGAGAGATGAGTGGTCGTCTGGAGGAGATGCCTGGAGATGAAGGATATCCCGCTTATCTTGCATCCAGAGCTGCTGCATTCTATGAGAGAGCCGGAAAGGTAATATGCAACGGAAGCGACGAAAGAGAGGGAGCGATCACAGTAATCGGCGCCGTATCACCTCCAGGGGGAGACATATCAGAGCCGGTATCACAGGCGACCCTTAGAATAGTAAAGGTATTCTGGGGGCTGGACCATGCTCTGTCATACAAGAGACATTTCCCGGCCATCAACTGGCTGAACTCATATACTCTGTACCAGACTAAGATGGACCACTGGATGGCAGCAAATATCGACCCTGAGTTTGCAAAGAACAGAGCAAAGGCAATGACGCTGCTCCAGGAGGAAGCACAGCTTCAGGAGATCGTAAGACTTGTAGGTAGAGACTCACTGTCCTATGAGGACCAGCTGAAGCTTGAGGCTACAAAATCAATAAGAGAGGATTATCTGCAGCAAAATGCATTCCACGAGATAGATACCTTCTGTTCGCTGCAAAAGCAGAACAAGATGCTTAAGCTGATACTGAAATTCTACGACCTTGGCATGAAGGCCCTTGAAAAGGGAGTATACCTTAAGAGTATCGAAAGAATGCCTGTAAGGGAAAAGATCGCAAGATCAAAATATATAGAAGAAACACACCTCGAGCAGATCGATGAAATTGCACAGCAGCTCGAGGCTGATATGAATAAGCTTATAGAGGAAGGAGGTATTCTCGATGCGTAAGGAGTACAACACAGTTAGAGAGGTCGTCGGACCACTTATGATAGTTGACGGGGTAGAGGGCGTCAAATATGAAGAGCTTGTAGACATAGAATTAGGCACAGGTGAAAAGAGAAGAGGCAGAGTGCTAGAGGTCAACGGCGACAGAGCTATGGTACAGCTGTTTGAAAGCTCGACCGGGATCAACCTCAATTCCACCAGAGTCAAGTTCCTTGGCAAGCCCCTTGAGCTTGGAGTTTCCGAGGATATGATAGGAAGAATATTCGACGGACTCGGCAGACCTAAGGACAACGGTCCGAAGATCATTCCTGAGAAAAAAGTAGATATAAATGGTGTTCCTATAAATCCGGTATCCAGGGACTACCCGGAGGAATTCATTCAAACCGGAATATCCTGTATAGACGGACTTAACACACTGGTAAGGGGACAAAAACTTCCCATATTCTCGGGATCAGGTCTCCCACATGGCGAGGTTGCCGCTCAGATAGCAAGACAGGCAAGGGTACTTGGATCTGGAGAGAAGTTCGCGGTAGTGTTCGCAGCAATGGGTATCACCTTTGAGGAAGCTCAATTCTTTATTGAGGACTTTACTAAGACAGGTGCGATAGACAGGGCGGTGCTTTTCATAAATCTTGCGAATGACCCTGCAATTGAAAGAATTGCAACGCCGCGTATGGCACTTACCTGTGCGGAGTATCTGGCATATGAGAAGGACATGCACGTTCTTGTAATCCTTACCGACATGACAAACTATGCCGAGGCTCTTCGTGAGACCTCTGCTGCAAGAAAAGAGGTTCCCGGAAGAAGAGGCTACCCTGGATATCTTTACACTGACCTTTCCACGATTTACGAGAGAGCAGGAAGAATAAGGGGAAGAAAGGGCTCCATTACTCAGATCCCGATCCTTACAATGCCGGAGGATGACATAACTCACCCTATCCCGGACCTGACAGGCTACATCACTGAGGGGCAGATAATCCTATCCCGTCAGCTTTATAAGAGAGGCATAGAGCCTCCAATAAACGTAGTTCCATCCCTTTCCCGACTTAAGGACAAGGGTATAGGAAAAGGCAAGACCAGAGAAGACCATGCTGACACCATGAACCAGATCTATGCAGCCTACACATCAGGTATCGAGGCGAGAGAGCTTGCAACGATACTTGGAGAATCTGCACTTTCCGATTCCGACAAGGCATTCGCAAAATTTGCCGAGGCCTTTGACAACAGGTATGTAAATCAGGGTTATGAGAACAACAGGACCATCGAGGATACCCTTGAGCTGGGATGGGATCTGATGAAGATCATTCCAAGAGGAGAACTGAAGAGAATACGTACAGAGTACCTGGATAAGTACCTGCCTCTGGAAGAAAAAGGGGATGAGTAGATGGCGGTTTTAAACGTAAATCCTACTCGTATGGAGCTTACAAGGCTTAAGGCAAGGCTTAAGACCGCCACCAGAGGCCACAAGCTCCTAAAAGACAAGCAGGACGAGCTGATGAGACGCTTCATTGAGCTTATAAAGCAGAATAAAAAGCTGAGGACCGAGGTCGAGAAGGAGCTTAAGGAAGCCTTCGACGAATTTCTCCTGGCAAGTGCAGTAATGAGCCCTGAGCTTCTGGAGGAGGCAGTTGCCTTCCCTAAGGAAAGCATCTCAGTGGACATAAAGAAGAAAAACGTAATGAGCGTTCATGTCCCCGTAATGAGCTTTATAAGAAAGCTTGAGGGAGATGAGGGAAGTATCTACCCGTACGGCTTCGCAACGACATCCTCGGAGCTGGACGACGCAATTAGGAAGCTTTACACGATCATGCCTATGCTTCTTGAGCTTGCTGAGGTCGAAAAGGCCTGCCAGCTTATGGCTGATGAAATAGAAAAAACCAGGAGAAGGGTAAATGCCCTCGAGTACAGGACTATACCTGAGCTTCAGGAAACCATAAGATTCATCAGGATGAAGCTTGATGAAAACGAGCGAAGTACCATCACAAGACTGATGAAGGTAAAGGATATGATCAACAAATAATAGCTAAGAGCCAAGAGCTAAGAACCAAGAGTTAGGAGATAAGCGATAGTAGGGGCGATCATTGGTCGCCAGTTAAGTAGGGGCAGACGACCCTGTCTGCCCGAAAAGATCCTTCACTTGCGTTCAGGATGACAAAAGTGTTGTCATTCTAAGGCTTTCCGAAGAATCTAAGGTTTTGCTAACAGCTACCTACTACCTACTATCTTCTTGTTCTTAGTTATTCACTATTCACTGTTCGCTATTCACTAATAAAAAAGTCCCTGGAAAATTTTCCAGGGACTTTTTTATTATGGTGAGCGATATTGGACTCGAACCAACGACCTCCACGATGTCAACGTGGCGTTCTACCAGCTGAACTAACCGCTCGTGTATTCCTATAGTAGCACAAAAGTCCTCCTTTTTCAACAGTAATTTAGAGGGCCCGAACCGTGAAATATCTGTGAAAGTGTTTACATCGTCCCTCATTAATATTAAACTTAAGGTAAGGTAAATAAAGGGGAGGCGATGTGGATGCTAAAGCTCTTGGAAGCTGTTGGTTTTTTCTTGTATCTGATCCTGTTATTGTATATGGGCACATACATATCCAGAAACAAGCTGGGGAATAAATCCCATACCGTGTTCGGGTATTTAGCATTTATCCTTGCAATGGCTGACTCTGTGTACTTCATCCCCAGACTCGGGAGTTTGACACTTGCATATTAAAAAACCCATTCAAAAGCTCTAAATAGCTT
>DAIPJA010000268.1:0-1939 GCA_036770525.1 Gudongella sp.
CCATAGCTGTTGGCTCTACCGGATGCTTTGTCCTGTCAAAAATTAATACACCTAACTCCTGTTCCAACTTCTGTATCATCTGACTCAAGGTTGGTTGGGTCACTCTGCACTGTTCCGATGCTGCCACAAAATGACGATGCTTGTTTACCGCAACGATATACTCCATCTGTTGTAATGTCATAAGATTACGCTTCTAAGTTTACCATAGATTTTATCTATACAAAGATAGAGATTATCTGTTTGATTTATATTCACAATCAAGATACCTTTGTCATACAAAAACAGAACATAACATTTATAAACATCAAAAAATAGTTTTACCATGTCACAAATTGGAAAAGAGATCGTAGATTTTAATGTACAAGCTTTTGTTAACAACGGCTTTCAATCAATCTCTAAGAAAGACGTATTAGGAAAATGGTCAGTATTTTTCTTCTATCCTGCAGACTTCACCTTTGTTTGCCCAACAGAACTGGAAGACCTTGCAAACAAGTATGATGAATTCAAGGCTGCCGGTGTTGAAATCTATTCAGTAAGCACAGACACTCACTTTGTTCATAAAGCTTGGCATGACACATCAGACACCATTAAAAAGATCAAATACCCCATGCTAGCAGATCCAACAGGTGTATTATCAAGAGGCTTTGAGGTAATGATAGAGGCTGCTGGTTTAGCAGAGCGCGGAACCTTTATAGTAAACCCAGAAGGTAAAATAGTAGCATACGAAGTTGTTGCCGGCAACATAGGTCGTAATGCAGATGAACTTCTCCGTCGCCTTCAAGCACTTCAATTCGTAGCTGATCATCCAGCTGAGGTTTGTCCCGCAAAATGGCAGAAAGGGTCAGAAACACTGAAGCCAAGTATCGATCTAGTAGGAAAAATATAACAATACTCAATAACCCCTATTTAAGGGAGAAGTACTTTGGTACTTCTCCCTTTTGTTAAACAGAATACCAATGCTCGACAAATCACTGAAAGATCAAATAACAAGCCTGTTTTCATCGTTAAAGAGTGAATATAAATTTAGAATCAGGGTTGCTGACAAACATCCAGACAGGAGCCAATTAATTGAACTACTTGAAGAAGTTGCCTCCTGCTCGCCAAGAGTAAACTGCGAAATTAGCACTGGATCATCATTAGAATTTGATATTACCCAAGATGGCCAACCACTATCAGTACTTTTTAGAGCGATACCAACGGGGCATGAATTTACTACTCTTCTCCTGGCAATATTGAATTTAGAAGGGATTGGAAAAAACCTACCCGATAACGCTTTAAAGTCAAAGATTAAGACACTAAAGCCTGCAAAAATCAAGAGTTACATCTCCTTGACCTGCACCAACTGTCCGGATGTAGTTCAAGCATTAAACCTCCTTTCAATTTTTAACCCTGAGATTAACCATGAAATCGTTGATGGAGCTCTTTATCAGGATGAGGCTGCGGAACGAAACATACAAGCTGTACCGGCTGTCTTTTATAATGATAAGTTACTTCACGTTGGTCGTGCTGATCTTGGAGAATTACTACAAAAGATAGAAGAGAGAGGAGGAATAGGAGAAACTGTAGTTTCACAAGAGGTGAAGAATTATGATGTAATCATTGCAGGAGGAGGACCAGCAGGGGTCACTTCGGCAATATACTCTGCTAGAAAAGGCTTTAAAGTAGCTGTTGTGGCTGGTAAAATTGGGGGACAGATAAATGAGACAATGGCAATTGAAAATATGATCTCACAGACTCGAACCACTGGACCAGAACTCTCTGCGGCATTAAGGGCTCACCTGGCTGATTATAACATTGATCTCTTTGAGAACAGGACTGTTACAGATGTTCAAGCTGATGATAACATCAGGAAGATTACAACCAATCTTGGTGAGCAGCTTGAAGCAAAAGCCTTGATTGTTTCAACCGGAGCAAGTTGGAAAAAACTAAATGTACCGGG
>DAIPJA010000069.1:0-9950 GCA_036770525.1 Gudongella sp.
AGGCTCACACCCATAGTATCCGCAAGGTCCTTAAGCCTCCTATAGTGAAGCATTACAGGGCCCTTATTTGCAGTTACGACGTTTACCCCCATACCAAGTGCAGACAAGATATGGCTTAGTGCAGGTTCACCAGTGACCTTGTCAGTTGGGGTCACCTCTATAAGGAAATCAAGATTTGCAGCATCAAGAAGACCGTGGATATCTCCTCCCTGGAAGCCTCCATCAAGAAGAGAAAGGTCTCTGGATGTCTCCAGATGATTTAGGAGCTCCTTTAGATCGATTCCTTCTTCTCTATAGCATCCGGAGCTGCTGTTTAACGCAAATACAATTTCAGGACTTACCCCCATTGTAATAAGCTCATCACTTTTTTCGACCAACAATGAGATTAAAGCTCTTCCTACCCCGCCAAGCCCAATTATCCCAATCCTCATCCTGTATCCTCCTCACTATAGCTACTACTTAGTTAGCTTCATTATACCCCTCAGTTGTACATATTGATACAGTAAATGGCAGAAAAAAGCCACTATTATGCTCTCCATTGTTTGACATATAGTTCACAATAAGGGATAATCAATGTGTAAACAATAGAAAGGGGATGACCTGGCAATGAAAAATTATGTATCGAATAAGAAATTTCCCGTACTGCTGCTGGCATTACTTCTGGTGTTTTCATCCTTCACTTCAGTTTGGGCAAACGAAACACCGATGCCTGATTTCAGTCCGTGGGCACTGGAGGATCTCAACGAAGGTGAAAGATATGGACTGTTTGATCCTTCGTGGTATTATAACGGATTCCGGGATCAGATAACTATCGAAAGAGCTGATTTAATACTAAGCGGGATTGAAGAAAGACTAGATGCACTAGGCTATGAGAGAGCTGCAGGCGAAACAAATCTGATCCCTGAGATGCCTTTGACAAGGGGAGAATTTCTGACACAGCTTTACAATATTTTAGAAAACTACGGACTGGAGATTGAGGGGACCCCTGAGGAATATTTCACCAATATGGGAGTTCTTAGAGGCACTGGTACCGGAAATGCCTTGGATTCACCCTGTACATCAGAGCATGGCGTGATTTTTGGAACAAGGCTCGTTGAAGCACTTTACAAGGAGCAAGATGCAGGATCAAGGGGTTTTATGTGGCTGGCTGAAAATGGAGATAATAAGGTCTACCTTCTTGGCTCCATACACATCGGTGATACTCTGGTATATCCGGTCGATAACTCAATAAAGGAGGCCTTTGAGGGATCTCAGGCTCTGTATGTTGAGGCAAATCTATTCGACCAGTCAGGCGGAATGGAGTATTTCATGGAGAAATCCATGTACCAGGACGGGACATCCATAAAGGATCATATACCGGCTGAGCTGCACGAAAAAGTAGTCAAGGCTCTCGAATTATATGGAATACCATATGAAGCTTATTCGACCTTTAAGCCTTGGAGTCTTGCAAACAATCTAAACGCGATCCATGCTTCAAGCTCAGATAGTCTCGAGGGTGGCCAACAAGCTGCTATGCTTGGCATAGACATATATTTCATGACCAAGGCAATGCTTGCGGAAATGCCAATAGTTGAGCTTGAGGGAATTGCCTTCCAGGCTGATATGTTCGATGGACTGTCAAAAGAGGTTCAGGAAATGTACCTGGAAAGCATTGTTGATTCAATACTCGATCCATCTGATGAAGGGGATGAGGAGCAGGATCTTCTGAAAGAATGGTTGATCCAGTGGCAGAAGGGTGACCACGAAAGCTTCACAGAGAGCTACATGGATTCAATGGAGGAAGAGGATGAGATCTCCAGGGAGTTTACCTTGATGTTGTTTGGCGAAAGAGATGAGAATATGGCAAATAAAATAATGGAACTTCTCGATGCAGAAGGAGAATCTACGTACTTCCTGGTTGTCGGAGCCGGACACTTCACTGTTGAGAACTCAATTATCGACAGACTGCAGGCTTCAGGGTATAATGTTCAATATATAGCAAAATAACCAGACCACCGGGGACGGTCACTAATGGCTGGCGTTTTCTAAAATGATAAACAATTTCAGCCAAAAAGGCGGCTTCTTTAACCAAATCAAAGATTTGGAATTCGCCGCATCTGACCTACGATGAAATCAAATATTTCTGTTAGGTCATGAAACCGTCCCCGGTGGTTTATAGAGGTGCGTTATGAAAAAATACATCGCAATCACTGTACTAATAATTCTTGCAATCTTCATCTATAGGGAAAGGTATATGATAAGTCTTGGCTTCGATTACTTATTTTCCAAAAGCCAAACAACTGCCATTGTTGATCCTGTTAAAGAGAAGCTGCTTATTAATCCTCTCGAAAGCTTCGGAGAGACAAAAGAGCAGGAGATGGAACTAGAAACCCCAGAAAGCGAAGTAATTTCATCTCAGACTCCAGCTGTTAACTCTGATGTAGCCGAGCAAGAAGTGGAAATAAATAAAGAAGCCTCAGTTCCAACTGCTGCTGAAGCTATTCAAAAACAAAGCTTTGATGCAATTGCAGCATATTATAATAAAGAACTGATTTCTCTTGAAAAGGAATTCAGATCCTCATTGGATGTCTTGATAGCATCAGCGATATTTGATTATAATTCAGGAAACTACAAGAAACTGGAGCTTGCGAAGCAGTATCTCAAAAAAGGTGAGGAATTAGAAAGATCTTCTGATGCGAAATTCTATGGACTCCTTAAAACCTTTGAATCTGAACTGCTGAATAATGGGTACAATACTGAGCTAATAAAGGATGTAGACAAATATTACTTGGCGATGAAAAAGGCAGAAAAGACAAGAATAGTTGATACCGGAATGGGCATAGTGAACAACTGATAAGGACACCGGGGGACACCGGTGTCCCTAAATCATTCTGGCGATGCGTTCACCCGTGTCAGAAACAAGTCTCTTGGCATCTCTCATTGCTTCCTCGAGAGTCATAGGCCTGTCGATCACTGGTAGTATAAGCTTAACTCCAATCTCATACAATTTTTCATAACCTTCTCCCAAGCCACCTGCAACTGCTATTACTGGTACTCCCTGTGTCATAGCCCTTCTTGCAACCCCTGAGGGTACCTTTCCAAAGGCGGACTGACTGTCGATCCTACCTTCTCCAGTTATTACAAAATCTGCTCCCACAAGCTTACTCTCAAATTGAAGTAGATCAAGGATCATCTCTATCCCACGTTCAAGTCTGCCATTGCAAAAAGCCACAAGTCCGGCACCAAGTCCACCTGCCGCTCCGCTTCCCGGCATATCGGTAATATCCAACCCCAGTGTTTCTTTTATCTTTTCGCCATACCTGAGAAGATTCCTGTCCAATGTCTCAACCATTTCTGGATCCGCTCCCTTTTGTGGTCCATAAACTCGTGAAGCACCCTTCTCTCCACATAGTGGATTGGTCACATCAGACATTATGATAATCTCTGCCCCATCCAGCAGCTCAGTCCATCCTGAGATATCTATAGTCTCAAGGTATTTAAGGGCACCTCCGCCAAAGACCAGCTCATTGCCACTTAAGTCCTTAAAGGATACCCCCAGTGCCTGAGCCATTCCCACTCCCCCATCGTTGGTTGCTGAGCCTCCAATTCCAATATAAAGCCTTCTGCAGCCTATCTCGAGAGCCTTAAGGATCAGCTGTCCTGTTCCGAAGGTCGTTGTATTCATCGGATCAAACTTCCCATCCTCAACCAGCGTTAGACCTGATGCAGCAGCCATCTCGATTATTGCCTCTCCTCCCGGCAGTATCCCAAAGCTTGATTCAATAATATTTCCTGAGGGCCCTACTACCTCAGTGGTTACCAGTCTTCCACCCAGGCCTGACACCAAGGTATCAACTGTCCCTTCTCCACCATCAGCCACCGGCAGCTTTAATATCTCTGCTTCCGGATATACTCTTCTTATACCAGTCTCAAGACTGTCCGCAACCTCTGTGGAGCTTAATGATCCCTTAAAGGAATCAGATGCAATCACGATTTTCATCAATTGTACCTCCTATATTGAATCATTCTCCGCCCCAATGTCTTATCCCAGATGACCTTACTCTGTTGAAAAGACGCTGGAAGTATCCGCTTAAGCCGGCAACCGCGCCAAAAATTATTATTATCCCCAGTATGATATTGTCGGTAAAGGGCTCACCAAGAAAAAGTACCCCTATGAGCGCTGCCATAAGTATCCTTGTGGTAGACACCAGGGAGCCTGTAGCTGAATCTACATATTTGTAGCCCCAGGTCAGAAATACCTGGCCTAGTATGCCAAGCAAGGCGGATGCCAAAATATATGGCAAGGCTGCATTATCAAAATTCATAAGCTCCTTAAATGCCAGGGGAGTGTTTATAATAAGTCCGATATACATAATATAAAGGATGATCGTATCTCCTGTGTCGTGCTTCCTGGCCTCGGTGAGAAATAGGGTTCCAAGACCGGTTATTCCTGCTGACGTGAAGGCTATTAGGTCTCCAGTATTTATATGATCGAATGAGGGTTGAGAAACGAGGTATACACCAATCATTATTACCACAAGGTATACAAAGCTTGATGGTCTTATCCTCTCACCGGTCACAAAAGGAGCGAGTATAAGTACAAAAACCGGATATGTGAGATTTAGCATGTTGGTATTGGTTATAGTTGTATAGTTTATTGCAATCGTGAACAGAATTATCCCGAATGCGTTCAACACGGCTCTAATTATAACAGGCTTTGGCTTGTTGGCTTTAAATGTTGCTCCTTTATACTTCATATAGATGGTAATAAGGATCGCTCCAATGAAAAACCTGAAGAAGCTTGTGACTATTGAATTCATGTCAGTTGTCGTCGTGACCAACTTGCCGAAAAATGAGCTTAATGTGAAGAAAAGCCCCGATGCAAGGATTATTATTATGCCCAATTGAGTCATCTCCTTTGCTATACATAGAATTATAGCAAATATTATGTTTGAAGACACTTCATTATCATAAAATCAATGGAGTGTCTTCGATTAAAGGGGGATTATTTATTTACTACATATTGAGGGTTAGCATTATTGAAATATCTCCTGATCTCATCCACTGAAGTCATCCCCATCCTTATCAAAGCTTCTTCTGTAGCTGCTCCGATATGAGGAGTACCGATGAAATTAGGTAATCCGAAGAGAGGGTTTTCTATCCTTGGAGGCTCTATTTCGAACACGTCCAATGCTGCAGCTCTAATGATTCTATTCTGCAGAGCATTAAAAAGCGCATCTTCATTAACTATTTTCCCTCTTGAGGTATTAACTAATATTGCTGAGCTTTTCATAACACTGAATTCGTTCCTGGAAATCAGGTTTGTCGTATCCGGAGTCAAAGGAACTGAAATTGATACTACATCAGAAACCCTGAGCATCTCAGAAATATCTTCATACAAAGTAATTCCAAGCACTTTAGCTTTTTCAAATGACATGTACGGATCAAACCCACACAATGTCATACCAAAGCCATTCTTGAGGATCGAGCCAACCTTTTGACCTATCCTGCCCAAGCCTATCAGACCAACCGTTTTGCCACCCAACTCGATCCCAGTAAGTTCCTTCGGTGCAGATCTTTCCAATCCGGATTTAGTCAAATCATAGGCATATGGAATAGCTCTGGCGCATGCCAGGATCAATGATACCGCAAGCTCAGCCACTGACTCCATATTAGCTGTAGGAGTGTTAGTCACTACTATTCCCTTACTTTTTGCATATTCAAGATCTATATTATCGGTACCTATACCATGCTTGGCAATTATCTTCAAATTTGGCATTGCATCAATCGTATCTTTGTCCATAACTGCTGTTCTGACTATTGCTGCATCGGCAAAGCTAAGATCCTTTATCGCTTCATCATCCCACTTAACCACATCTCCAATAATTGATGCTTCCTTAAGAGGGATTTCATGGATTGGATCCATTATATACAGTTTCAATCTATCACCTCGTTGTTAATCAATATCTGCTGATTCAAAATCGTCTTCGGCATCTTCAATATTCATGTCCTGTTTCATCTTTCCTTTTATCCTGTTGACTACAAAAGGTGCAAGGAATGAAACCAGTACCAGACCAAACAAGAATAAGGCTATTGGTCTTGAGAACAAGTAAGTCAACATATTGCCCTTGGAAAGTACAATCGCTCTTCTGAAGTTTGCTTCGATCATAAGCCCAAGTATAACTCCAAGAATTGTAGGAGCAGTACCGAAGCCGGATTTTCTCATAAAGTAAGCTATCAGTCCAAATGCAACCATTACATATACGTCAAACATGCTGTTTTGGATAGCATAAGATCCTACAACCGATAAGGCTAGTATTGAAGGCGCCAGAACAGTCATCGGAACCTTTGAAAGCTTGACTGCCTGCTTGGATATTACATACCCTATGAATCCCATAAAAATATTAGCCAACAGGAATCCAAACATTACAGAATAAGTTATTTCAGCATATTTGCTGAACAGCTCGTAACCAGGTGCCAGTCCCTGGATCATCAAGCCACCAAGGAGTATAGCAGCTACTGAGCTTCCTGGTATTCCCAGTGTTAAAAGCGGAATTAATGCACCACCTGTAACTGCATTATTTGCTGATTCAGATGCTGCAATACCTTCCATTGCTCCATTTCCAAATTTCTCGGGGTGTTTGGATGCCCTTTTTGCCTCGTTATACGCAACCCATGAGCCGATATCTGCTCCTGCACCAGGCAATATACCTACAAAAACTCCCATGATCGATGATTTAAGTATAGTCGGGATCAAACCTTTGAACTCCTTCCTCGTTGGAAGGAACTTCCCGGTCAATAGATTGTCCGCATCTTCCGTGAGGTTGGATTTCCCTTTTATTATATCTTCTGTCATTATCATTACCTGTGACAATGAGAACATACCTATCATGGCAGGTACCATGGATATTCCACTTTCCAGAGGCAGGTATCCAAAGGTAAATCTTGGAATACCATTCATTTGGTCAAGACCGATTATTCCTATGAATAATCCGAACAATCCACCCATTATGCCCTTTGCCATTGAATCTCCGGCAAGACTTGCAATGATTGTCAATCCAAATAGTGCCATGAAGAAGTACTCAAGAGGTCCAAACTTTAAGGATATCTGAGCAAGAGGGGGAGCTAAAAACATCAACGCCAATGCGGATATTACTCCACCTATTACTGATGAAACCGTCGCCACTCCAATCGCTTTGAATCCCTTGCCCTGCTTAGCCATAGCATATCCGTCTATCGCTGTAGCGGCAGATGCCGGCGTTCCAGGAGTATGAAGTAAAATAGCTGTTATTGATCCGCCATAAACTGCTCCTGTATAGACCCCGGTAAGCATTACGAGCCCAGCTATCGGGTCCATTCCAAAGGTCACAGGTATAAGAAGAGCTACTGCCATACTTGCACTTAGCCCTGGCAGGGCTCCCATTATTATTGATACGGTCAAGCCAAGGAACAAGGCAATCATGACCTGAGGGCTAAGTACATTCCCTAAAATACTCATTATATCCATTATGTATCTCCTTTCCTGTGAACTATATTAAGGGTACCTTCAGACCCATTACAAAACCAACATATATAGCAGCATTAAATATTACTACAAGTAATATAATTGTTTTCCAAGATTTGACCTTATAAAACTTCATCAACCCAATCATAAAGAGAGATGTTGCAATAAAATAGTTAGTAAGTGTGAAAATAAAAGCGTACAATGCAGTTATTACGAACACCCCTAGTGGTGCTTTTATTACCTCCCACCTAATGTGGTTTACGACACCCTTATCTGATTCATTCAATGCTTTAGTGTTTTTAATTCCTCTCATTAAAACTGCTGTATTTAATAGCGCCAGACCAATAAGGATCATCCTGGGAAAAATTGCTGATTGTTCATTCATACCTATTGATTTAAAAAGCAATAAACCTACAACTACGTATACTGCAATGCTTATGTATACATCCTGATGCAAGGATTTTTTCTTCACCTTCTCATCCCCTTCCCTATAGAGAACTATCGGGGAGTACCACTGGTACTCCCCCTATTTTATTAATTATTCTACTCCGTAGATTTGCTTTGAGTTTATAATGTTTTGTTGAAGGAAATCATAGTACTCTTGTCCCTCAAGATAATGTGTTTGTGCTCCAAGATCTTTTAGTTTATTTACAACTTCAGGGTCGTTGATTGATTTTGAAAGTGCATCCATAAGAATTGCTCTTATAGCTGGGTCAACACCCTTTGGAAGTGCATAGCCTCTTGCTGAGTACATAGCGATATCTCCAAAGCCAAGCTCTTTAGCTGTTGGCACATCTGGCATTAATTCTACTCTTTCAGGTGCGAATACTGCTATTACTTTGTAGTCGCCATTCTTGTATTGTGGAAGAATATCCCCTATGTTTGAAGCCAGGACATCGCTGTCTCCTGACAGGAACATTGTCTCACTCTCTTTTGCTCCGCCTGTTTGTACGATCTGGAAGTCAGTTCCATAGTTCATGTTGAAATACTCAGTTACGGTCGCATCATCAGATATGATTCCTGTTGCTGAACAAGCTGAAAGCAAAGTGTTGTTTTTTGCATACTCAACCAGTGATGCGAGATCAGTAAATCTTGTCTCATCTTTTCTTATTGACAGAACACTGTAGTCTGTAACCTGGTTTGCCAACAGATCGTAATCATCTATTGTAAAGCTTCTAGGATGTACAGGATCATAAGCTCCAAGAGTTATATTTGGAGAGTTTATCAATGAGAAAGTGTAACCATCTGGTTCAACAGATTTTGCCAATTCTTCCCATGCTACCCAGCCACCTGCTCCCGGTTTATTAACTACCACAACCGGTTGTCCAATATACTTTTCCATAGTGTTGGCAAGAATTCTAACCATGACGTCAGATGATCCGCCAGCTGAGAAGCCTAGCATAAGAGTGATCGGTTTTGTTGGATAGTCAACAGCTGCAGGAGTTTCTGCGGGTTGTTCAGCAGGAGTCTCAGCAGGTGATGCAGGTTCCTCGGTCTTTGGTGCACACCCTGCAACAAAGCTCATCATAAGTATTACTGTCAATACTAATGCCCAAAATTTAAATCTCATTTTCTCCCTCTTTTCTTTGTTTTTATGTATTCAAAGCCTCTAAGTTGATCTTATAGGCATGAATCCTTGTTATTTGCTTATCTTATCCCTATTCAATGAATGGAGCGTCTCTTCCCCATTGATGAATCTGTTTATATTTGCACATACATGGTTGATCTTTGCTTTCAATGCATCCACAGTACCGGCAGATATGTGTGGAGTAAGTACAACATTTGGAAGCTTGATGTATTCATTGTCTGCAGGCAACGGTTCCTTAGGGAAAACGTCTATCCCTGCTCCCATTATCGTGCCTTCTTTCATAGCTTCAAAGAAGTCATCCTCGTTTACTAAGTCGCCTCGAGCTGTATTGATAAAAATAGCAGTTTTCTTCATCTTTGAGAAAAAGTCTTTATTGATAAAGCCTTTTGTATCATTGTTGGATGGTACATGAACACTTACTATATCTGATACTCTTAGCAATTCCTCAAGTGTATCGATCTGCTTTACGTTGAGAGCTTGTTGCTCTTCTTCAGACATTTTTACGTAGTTGTCATAGAAAACTATTCTGGATTCAAATGCCTGTAGTCTCTTTGCAGCCTCTCTTGCAATACGTCCAAATCCTACAAATCCCGTTGTCTTACCGAATATTTCAAAGCATTGAGTTCGGTAATCCCACATGGGGAATTTACCTTCATACATCTCATTGGATATCTTTACGATCTTTTTATAAACTGCTAGTATAAGAAGTACTACATGCTCTGCAACCCCTACCGATGTCCCTTCCGGAGTAATACAGACCTCGATCCCTTTTTTGGTTGCAAGATCGACGTCAGTTTTGTCAAATCCAACACCCTGCTGCTGAATAAACTTAAGGTTTTTAGCTGAAGCTATAGCCTCAGTAGGTATGGCACCGGTAGC
>DAIPJA010000070.1:0-9932 GCA_036770525.1 Gudongella sp.
TCTTTATTGACGAGATAGATGCTGTAGGACGGAGAAGAGGCGCTGGACTTGGCGGAGGACACGATGAAAGAGAGCAGACGCTTAATCAGCTTCTGGTCGAGATGGATGGGTTCTCAAAGAATGAAGGCATAATAGTCATGGCTGCAACAAACAGGGCTGACATACTTGACCCGGCACTTTTGAGACCGGGCAGATTCGATAGAACGATCTATGTCGGACTTCCCGACATAAAGGGCAGGGAGGCGATACTCCAGGTCCACACCAGGAACAAACCTCTTGCAGAGGATGTTGACCTTAAGGTAGTTGCTAAGAGAACACCGGGCTTTACCCCGGCGGACCTTGAGAACCTTGTAAATGAAGCTGCGCTTCTAACAGCAAGATTCAACTTGAAATCAATACCAATGCACCTTATAGAGGAAGCCTCAATAAAGGTACAGGCCGGTCCGGAGAAGAAGAGCAGAGTCATAAGCCCTCACGAAAGAAAGCTTACGGCATACCATGAAGCGGGGCATGCCCTTACAGCCAGGATGATACCCGGTACTGACCCTGTCCATATGGTTACGATAATACCAAGAGGTATGGCGGGAGGCTTTACAGCCTATATACCTGATGAGGACAGAAATTATCTGACAAGAAAGCAAATGGAGGACAAGCTGGTAATACTTCTTGGCGGCAGGGTAACTGAAGCTCTCGTCCTTGACGACATAAGCACAGGTGCACAAAACGATATCGAGCGTGCAACAAAGCTTGCAAGATCCATGGTGACCCACTATGGTATGAGTGATATCCTTGGACCTATGACCTACGGTACCGACGAGGAAGAGGTATTTGTGGGAAGAGATCTTAACAGATCCAGGAATTACAGTGAGGAAGTCGCAGCGGCAATCGACAAGGAGATGAGAAAGCTCATCGACACTGCATACCACAGGGCGGAAGCTATAATAAAACAAAATATGGAAATTCTGCACAGGTTGGCCGATGCTCTTCTCGAAAAAGAGACCATAGATGCCAGAGAGTTTGAAGAGATTTTCCAAGGAAGCTGATGCAGGCCCCTTCATGGGGACCTGCTTTTCGCATGCAGGGAATAATATGAATTTTGCAATTTTGCCTGCATGACTTAAAATAATTGAAGTTTATGTTGCAATATTGCCATAATTTTTAATATAATAAGTGGTAGATTAGGTACCATGATGAGGAGGTAAAAGGATGTACGATGACAAGAAACTTGATCAAGTAAAGTCTTCCTTTAAAGATTGGGAAGATAACAAGGTCCAAAAGCTTCTTTCCAAGTTTCCGGAGAGGAAGAAAACATTTTCCACTGGATCTGACACCGAGGTTGACAGATTATACACACCTGCACATATAGAGGATCTGGATTACGAGAGAGATCTCGGTTATCCGGGAGAATACCCATTCACTAGGGGAGTTCAGCCAACCATGTACAGGGGCAGATTCTGGACAATGAGACAGTATGCTGGCTTTGCTACGGCCGAAGAATCCAACAAAAGATACAAATATCTTCTGGAGCAGGGGCAAACAGGTCTTAGCGTGGCCTTTGACCTTCCAACCCAAATAGGCTATGACTCGGACCACAGCCTTTCAGAGGGAGAGGTAGGAAAAGTCGGCGTTGCTATAGACTCGTTGAAGGATATGGAAATACTGTTTGACGGTATCCCTCTTGACAAGGTCAGTACATCCATGACTATAAATGCACCCGCCAGTGTTTTGTTGGCTATGTATATCGCAGTTGCTGAAAAGCAGGGAGTATCCTCAGATAAGCTGAGAGGAACCATTCAGAATGACATCCTCAAGGAGTACATCGCCAGGGGAACATATATATTCCCTCCTGAGCAGTCGATGAGACTTATCACCAATATATTCGAATATTGCTCAAACAACGTTCCGCAGTGGAACACCATAAGCATAAGCGGCTATCATATCAGAGAAGCAGGCTCAACAGCAGCTCAGGAGGTAGCTTTCACACTCGCGGACGGTATCGCATACGTAGAGGCGGCAATAAAGGCAGGTCTTGATGTTGACGACTTTGCACCAAGATTGTCCTTCTTCTTCAACGCCCACAACGACCTTCTTGAAGAGGTTGCCAAGTATAGAGCGGCAAGAAGACTATGGGCAAAGATAATGAAGGAAAGATTCAAAGCCAAGAGCGACAAGTCAATGCAGCTAAAGTTCCACACCCAGACAGCCGGCTCGACTCTTACAGCTCAACAGCCTGACAACAACATAATAAGAGTTACGATCCAGACGCTTGCTGCAGTACTTGGGGGAACACAGTCCCTGCATACCAATTCAAGGGATGAGGCCTTGGCACTTCCTACAGAGGATTCTGTAATGATAGCCCTGAGGACTCAACAGATAGTTGCGTACGAATCAGGAGTTACAGAAACAATAGATCCTCTTGCCGGATCATACTATATCGAGAGCCTGACAAGTGCCATTGAGAAGGAAGCAGAGGACTACATCGCGAGAATTGATAACCTTGGAGGAGCCACAAAGGCAATAGAGAACGGCTATATCCAGAAGGAGATCCAGAATTCAGCATATAAATACCAGATGCAGGTGGAGGATCTTGAAAGAATAGTTGTAGGGGTAAACAAGTTCAAGGTCGAGGAGACAGGAAAGAAAGAGCTCCTGAAGGTAGATCCACACGTTGAGATCCTTCAAAGAAAGAAGATCGAAAAGCTTAAGAAGGACAGAGACGGATCACTTGTAGAGAACAGCCTTATGCTGCTTAAGGAAAAGGCAAAGACAGACGAAAATCTTATGCCCTACATCCTGGATTCAGTAAAGGCATATGCTACTCTTGGCGAGATTTGCGGCGTTTTAAGAGAAGTTTTCGGAGAGTACGAGCAATCGGTAATACTATAGAAATTTGGGAGGTAATACAATGGACAGACCTATAAGAGTTCTCGTCGCAAAGCCCGGTCTTGACGGGCATGACAGGGGAGCCAAGGTAATAGCAAGGTCTCTTAGAGATGCTGGTATGGAGGTAATATATACCGGCCTAAGACAAACTCCAGAGCAGATAGTTGCGGCAGCAGTTCAGGAGGACGTCGATGTTGTTGCAATGAGTATCCTTTCAGGAGCTCACAACCATCTTTTTCCAAAGGTAGTAAGGCTTTTAAAGGAAGAGGGGATAGAGGACGTTCTTGTGCTTGGCGGAGGAGTAATACCTGAGGACGACATTCCATTCCTTGTGGAGTCAGGGATAGAGGCTATATTCACACCTGGTACCCCAACTAAGGAAGTAATTCAATTCATTAATGAAAATATCAAAAGAAAATAGGCGGTGTTTGCTTTGAATATCGAGGAGAGGCTGCTGGCAGGTGACAAGAGAGCCTGTGCGCGCCTGATATCCATGCTTGAAAATAGGGACGAGGAAGCAGTCTCCATAATAAAAAAGCTTTTCCACAGGACCGGCAACGCATACGTTATCGGTATCACAGGACCTCCGGGAAGCGGAAAGTCGACCCTGACCGACCGCCTGACCAAGCAGCTAAGAGCCCAGGGCAAAAAGGTTGGTATACTTGCCATAGACCCAACCAGCCCATTCAGCGGAGGTGCAATCCTGGGGGACAGGATCAGAATGAACGACCTGGCTCTGGACAAGGGTGTATTCATAAGAAGCATGGGGACCAGGGGTTTTCTGGGCGGAATATCAAAGGCTACCTGGGGTGCAGTTAAGGTACTGGATATCTACGGCTGTGACTACATATTCATAGAAACCGTAGGAGTAGGACAATCAGAGGTGGATATAGTGAAGATGGCTGATACGGTCCTGATGGTCATGATACCCAATATGGGCGATGACATCCAGGCTATAAAAGCCGGGATAATGGAGATAGCAGACGTATTCGCCATAAACAAGTCTGATTTGGACGGAGCAGACAAGACGAAGCTTGAGATCGAGATGAACCTTGACCTCAATGAGAAATCTGACTACAGACCTCCGGTCGTAAAGGTATCCGCAATCAAGAACGAGGATATAGACGTTTTGTTGGGTAAGCTTGTCGATCATGAGAATTACCAGAAGTCCACAGGTCTTCTGCATGAGACAAGGATAAGAAACCTTAAGGCGGAGATACTCCAGCTGACTGAAGAGGAGCTCCTAAGGCTCATAATGGACCGTACAAACAAAGGCGGCCTGATAGATGACCTGGCTGTGAAGGTGGAGAAAAGAGAGATGGATCCATACACAGCCAAGGAAGCGATAGTATCCCTTTTAAAGGAATAACGAAGGAGGAAGCCATGGTAACCAAGATAGACCATATCGGAATTGCCGTTAAGAATTTGGCGGAGACACTGAAATTCTACGAGGACGTGCTGGGAATAAAGTGTGTAAGCCAGGAAGTAGTGGAGGAGCAAAAGGTAAAGGTTGCATTTTTACCTATTGGAGATACTGAGGTGGAACTTCTGGAATCTACCTCAGAGGATGGACCTATCGCCAGATTCATCGAAAAAAAAGGCGAGGGGATCCAGCATATAGCCTTTAAAGTGGACAACATTGAAGAAGCGATCAAAGAGCTTGAGGAAAAGGGAGTAAGGATGATCGACGAGCAGCCAAGATATGGTGCCGGCGGTGCAAGGATAGCTTTCCTTCATCCAAAATCAACCTCAGGAGTACTCATAGAAATAAGTCAGAGAGACTAAGGAATTTAGGAGGGTAAAGATGAGCGATAAAATTCAGCAGCTTCTTGAAGCCAAGAGAAAGATATCCCTTGGCGGCGGGGAGAAAAGAATTGAAAAGCAGCACAGCTCAGGCAAAATGACTGCCAGAGAGAGAATAGAGTATCTTCTGGATGAGTCAAGCTTTGTAGAGCTGGATGCCTTTGTAAAGCACAGATCAACCAATTTTGACATGGCGGATGTAGACGCCCCTGCAGATGGAGTAGTCACCGGATACGGAACAGTAGACGGAAGACTTGTATTTGTATATGCCCAGGACTTCACCGTAGTTGGAGGATCCTTAGGAGAAATGCACGCTGCGAAGATAGTCAAGGTGCAGGATATGGCGCTTAAAATGGGCGCACCCATAGTTGGCTTCAACGATTCAGGCGGAGCCAGGATCCAGGAAGGCGTAGACGCACTTTCAGGATATGGGAAAATATTCTTCAGAAACACGATATCCTCCGGAGTAATACCACAAATCTCAGCCATAATGGGACCCAGTGCAGGCGGAGCGGTATACTCTCCTGCAATAACAGACTTTATCTTTATGACTGACAAAACAAGCATGATGTTCATAACAGGACCCCAGGTAATCAAGTCGGTTACCGGAGAAGACGTTACACAGGAGCAGCTGGGCGGAGCAAACACCCACAACAAAATAAGCGGAGTTGCTCATTTCATAGACAATTCAGAAGCTGAATCCATAGACAGGATAAAGGAATTATTAAGCTTTCTTCCTTCAAACAACCTGGAGCAGCCTCCAATATATGAATTCGAGGATGACCTTAACAGGATAGATGAAAGACTAAACGAAATAGTACCTGAGAATCCAAATAAGCCTTACGACATGAAGGAAGTAATAAAGAGCCTTGCAGACGGTGGACACTTCTTCGAGGTACAGCCGCTTTACGCTCAAAACATCATCACAGGCTTTATAAGACTCAACGGAAGAAGCATAGGTGTAATAGCAAACCAGCCGAGAATACTGGCAGGATGCCTTGACATAAATGCATCCGACAAGGCAGGAAGATTCATAAGGACCTGTGACGCATTCAACATACCGCTTCTCAACCTTGTAGACGTACCAGGCTTCCTTCCAGGGACAAGCCAGGAATACGGCGGTATCATAAGACACGGAGCTAAAATGCTCTATGCATACTCAGAGGCAACCGTGCCAAAGGTTACCCTTATAGTCAGAAAGGCATACGGCGGAGCATATCTTGCAATGTGCTCAAAGGACCTTGGAGCAGACCAGGTATTCGCATGGCCAAATGCCGAGATCGCAGTAATGGGACCGGATGGAGCAGCAAACATTATTTTCAAGAACGAGATAGCTGCGTCAGACGATCCAATAGCCACAAGGGCAGACAAGATAGCTGAATACAGAGATACCGTAGCAAATCCATATATAGCGGCACAAAGAGGCTTCGTAGACGACGTATTGGTGCCAAGCCAGACAAGACCGAGATTAATAAGCGCCTTTGACATGCTCGAGACCAAGAGAGAATCAAGACCAGGCAAAAAGCACGGCAACCTGCCGGTATAGGAGGGATTACAATGGGCAACGAAGTAACTATGTCGGAGGCATTGATTGTCACCGTCGTAAGTATGATAGTAGTATTCCTGGTGCTTATTCTCATATCCTATATAATCGGACTGCTTAAGACCTTCGCAGCAGGTAAAAAACCTGCAGCTGTGCAGCCTGAGAAAACAGGTACTGCAGTCATAAAGCAGGAGGAAAAAGCACCAAGCACCCCTAAACTGGATGAGGGAGAGCTTATTGCGGTAATTGCTGCAGCAGTAGCAGCATCACTGGGACGTGACATTCCTGAGATAAGAATAAACAGCATAAGAAGGGTTCCACAGCTGACCACACCCTGGAGAGAAATGGGAAAGCAGGAACAACTGCTGAGCAAACTATAATAAATCTGGAGGAGAAAGAATGAGAAAGTTTATAATAAACGTAAACGGCAACAGCTACGAAGTAGAAGTTGAAGAAGTAGGCGGAGCTTCCGCACCTATATCAAGACCTGCTCCAAAGGCAGCAGCACCTGCAGCGGCAGCACCTGCTGCTCCAAAGGCTGCAGCACCTGCATCAGCACCAGTGACAGCAAGCGCTGGTCAGGAGGTAATTGAATCTCCAATGCCAGGCAATATATGGAAGATACTTGTAAAGGAAGGCCAGGAGGTAAAGAGCGGCGACGTTCTTCTTATCCTCGAGGCAATGAAAATGGAAAATGAGATACTAGCCCCAAGAGACGGAAAAGTTGCATCCATAACAACCTCTGAGGGTTCGGCCGTTAATACTGGAGACAAGCTGGTCATAATGGACTAAACCCTTCAAGAAAGGATGAACAACTATGTTTATGGAAATATTGACGGACTTTTGGTCCAGCACCGGATTCGGGCTAGGCAACTACGGCCACTATGTAATGCTGGCAATATCCTTCATCCTGCTTTATCTGGCAATAGCAAAGGGCTTTGAGCCATTGCTTCTGACCCCGATAGCATTCGGTATGCTTCTTGCAAACCTGCCAGGCGCAGATCTGATGAAGGAACCAGTGATCCAGATACTTAAAGACCCGATAACCGGAGAACTAGTAAGCAAAACAAAAGAATACGGAGGACTGCTGTACTACCTCTACCAGGGAGTCAAGCTGGGTATCTATCCTCCATTGATATTCCTTGGAGTCGGTGCTATGACTGACTTCGGACCCCTTATCGCCAATCCAAAATCGGTACTTCTTGGAGCGGCAGCACAATTTGGTATATTTGCGACCTTTATAGGCGCTATCCTTCTGGGCTTCACAGGTCCTGAGGCAGCCAGCATAGGTATAATCGGGGGAGCAGACGGCCCAACAGCGCTTTACCTTACAGCCAAGCTGGCCCCACACCTTTTAGGGCCCATAGCGGTAGCAGCATATTCCTACATGGCACTCGTACCTATAATTCAGCCTCCAATAATGAAGGCACTGACCACAAAAGAGGAAAGAGCAGTAGTAATGGAGCAGCTTAGACCTGTTTCAAACAAGGAAAAGGTAATATTCCCAATAATGGTAACAGTTGTTGTATCCTTCATACTTCCTTCAGCAGCACCCCTTGTTGGAATGCTCATGCTTGGAAACCTCTTCAGAGAAACATTGGTAACAGACAGATTATCAAAGACAGCCCAAAACGAGATGGTAAACATCGTAACCATATTCCTTGGAACAACAGTTGGAGCGACTGCAAGTGCTGAAAACTTCTTCAACATCCAGACAGTCAGCATCATAGCACTTGGCCTTGTGGCATTTGCAATAGGAACAGCTGCCGGAGTTCTTTTAGGAAAGGTAATGTACAAGCTGTCAGGTGGAAAGGTAAATCCTCTGATCGGTTCAGCAGGTGTATCGGCAGTTCCAATGGCAGCCAGAGTATCACAAAAGGTTGGCCAGGAAGCAAACCCGAGAAACTTCCTGTTGATGCATGCCATGGGACCAAACGTTGCAGGAGTAATAGGCTCTGCGATTGCTGCAGGTATGCTGTTGATGTTCTTTGGATAAAAAATGAATGCAGACTCTTAAAGGGAGTCTGTTTTCTTTTGCCCTAATTGGGTAGAAACCTACTGTATAAAAAGGAGTGAAGCTGATGTTTCCAGGTTATATAACAGATGTTGATGGCATTATCGTTGGGCATGCCCACTCAGAGGATGCTCTAACCGGCTGTACTGTGGTGATATATCCCGAGGGTGCCACAGGAGGAGTCGATGTAAGAGGCTCCGCACCGGGAACCAGAGAGACCGATCTATTCAAGGCAGAGAAGCTTGTGGACAAGGTCCATGCAGTTGTCCTTTCAGGAGGTTCAGCCTTTGGGCTTGAGGCAGCCTCAGGGGTCATGGATCATCTGGAGGAGTTAGACATAGGCTTTGATGTGGGAGTCACAAAGGTCCCCATAGTTGCCTCGGCTGTTATATTTGATCTGGCCATAGGAGACCACAGGGTGCGTCCTGACTGGCAAATGGGCTATAAGGCTTCATTATCTGCTTCAAAGGATGAAAACAGACAGGGCAATGTAGGCTGCGGGATGGGAGCAACGGTAGGGAAGATCCTCGGACCAGGGGGAGCAATGAAATCAGGTATAGGAAGTGCAACCGTGAGCTCAGGAGAACTTGTGGTCTCAGCCCTTATATGCGTAAATGCATTCGGGGATATATTCAGTGAAGGCTCTCAGATAGCAGGAGCATATGATTACGAAAACAATAAACTGTTAAACACCTATGAGATAATGAAAAACTCCCTGATATCGCCTGGATTTGCAAACACTAATACTACCATAGGGGTAGTGGCAACAAACGCCATACTGTCAAAGGCAGAGGGGAACAAGGTTGCTCAGACCGCACATAACGGCCTGGCAAGATCCATAAATCCAGTTCATACAATGGTAGACGGCGACACCATATTCGCAATGGCGACGAACAAGCTGAAGGCTGACCTGAACATCGTAGCAGCAATGGCACAGGAGGCTGTGGAGAAGGCAGTCATAAATGCAATCCTTTCAGCTGAGGGGAAAGCAGGACTAAAAGCCCACAGGGACCTTACAACAAAAGTATTGTAAACGATACAAAGTGAATATATAATAGTGTAGGAATCAAGCTGACATCACGAGTGAGTCAGACTGAAGCAGCAGTTAGCAAAAAAATACGACTGGTATCCGACAGGAATCAGAGCGGAGGGATATTATGAAAAATGGAAAAAGGTTAGACGTTAGAAGACTGGCAGTTGTTGGAGTATTGGGAGCGATCTCTGTAGTGCTTGGAATGACCCCATTGGGCTTCATACCCGTAGGGCCGACCAGAGCCACCATAATGCACATACCCGTAATAATTGGAGCAATTATGGAAGGGCCCGTAGTTGGGGGACTTGTAGGTCTCATATTCGGGATATTCAGCATTTATCAGGCGATCACGGCACCTACCCCTGTCAGCTTTGTTTTTTTGAACCCGATAGTTTCGGTATTGCCAAGAATCCTCATAGGCATAACCTCCTACTACGCATATAAAGCTCTGAGCAGAATAGGCAACAAAAGAACCACCTGGCTATTGTATGGCATATGGGCTGCAATAGGGATATACCTGGTAAGGGGATTGTACAGCGGGATAGTGAATTATACCTCCGTATGGCCTTTATTGATGAACGGTGGACTCCTCATTCTGACGGCTTTGATCACATATCTCACTTCAAAGACATTGAAGGACAAGGCGCTTGACCTTA
>DAIPJA010000071.1:0-9839 GCA_036770525.1 Gudongella sp.
AAGCTTGGACTTGGTTATGATGTAGCCAATTCTATAAATCCTGGGATCATCTATGCTTCCATCTCAGGCTTTGGACAGACAGGACCACGTCGGGACGAAGTTACCTACGACATGGTGGGCCAAGCTATGGGGGGGTTGATGAGTGTCACAGGCTACGAGGATGGAGAGCCCCTGAAGGTAGGAGTATCATTAGCCGACTATATGGGAGGCTACAACGCATCTATAGCCATACTGGCTGCGCTCCACTACAGGACGATGACTGGTGAAGGTCAGCAGATAGATATTTCCATGCAGGATGGTATCTGGGCTATGGTTTTCCCGGATCGGGCAAATTACTTTGATACTATGGCAACACCTAAAAGATTTGGGAATAAGCTAAGCAGTTCAACTCCTTTTGGCTCATACAAGGCAAAGGATGGCTACGTCGTTATCTGTACAATCACAGACGACCAGTGGCAAAATGTTCTTAAAGCATTAGGCAGAGAGGACCTTAGCAACGATGAAAGATTTATGACTCGAGTCTTAAGAGTCAAGCACATGGAGGAGGTTGAAGGTATTCTTAACGACTGGCTAATGGAAAGAACAGTTGATGAGGCTGTAACTGAGTTAAAAAAATTCAAGGTTCCATGCTCAAATGTTCCCACCTTTGACCAGGTAGCTAATGATCCGCAAATACTTCATCGTGAAATGATTGTGGAGGTCGAGCAGCCTCTTTCAGGCAAAGTAAAGCTTGGAGGTTCAGTGTTCAAAATGTCCAGGACTCCGGGCGACAGGAAACAGAGGATTCCTTTGGTAGGAGAGCATAACGAGGATATCTATTCTGAACTCCTGGGGTACAGTGAGGAAGATTTGGAAAAACTTAGGGCTGAAGGTACTATTTAATAATCCGAGGTACGTATATTAAGGTGCGGGAGCAAAAGCTCCTGTGCCTTTTCTTTTTATTTTGTTATGTCTGGGTCCGTTGACATTAAAATGCCTGGAGGATATCATAATATGAGATGTAACATTCAAAACTTAGCAGGCTGGAGGAATGTTGATGAAAAAAGGAGATTTAATTTGGGCTTTAATAATGATAGCCATTGTTGGATTCATAGCAGTCCCTGCGACAAATAAGATATTTATGGAGTTTACAGGAGAACATCCCTATGTATCGGGATTTGTTAAATTCTCAATTTTGGCAACCTTGGGTGAGCTTTTGGCTGTAAGAATAATGAGGAAGGACTGGAGAGGTTTGCCTAAAGGCATTCCCTATAGAGCACTTGTATGGGGTATGTTGGGGATGCTTATAGTTCTTGCCTTTGAGATATATGGGAGCGGTGTAATCTCAGCTCAGGAGAAAGGTTTGTTGCCACGGGGCGGGAAAATTGTTTATGCTTTCACGGTCAGTACTCTCCTGAATACAACCTTTGCACCTATGCTGATGGGTACTCATAAAATAACCGACACATATATTGACCTTGTCTATAAAAATCCAGGCGAAAGGCCTACTTTGGCTGTTATCGCGGAGACCATAGATTGGAAAGGATTCCTATCATTCGTAATTATGAAGACACTGCCCCTATTCTGGATCCCGGCTCATACTATAACCTTCTTGCTTCCACCGGAGTATAAGGTTCTTTTTGCAGCATCCCTGTCTTTGGCACTTGGCCTGATCCTGGCCTTTGCTAAATCAAAACCGGCGATCAAAGCATAGTATTTAGGAGGCTGAGATGATACACGATATTGAACCAAGAATATTTAATAATAAGTATGATCCGAAGAAGCCTGGCTTATACGATCTTTTTCTGGCTTATGATGGAGATTCTGTGTTAGTAAGGGAAGACAAGGAAAAACTCTGGTATCCTTCCTTTGATGATTTTATGTCCTTTGACCCTTCATTGATGGAGAGAGCAAAGTACTTATTCTCCATTGACGACATCAACTATTTTCTAATTGAGGAGAAGGGTCTTGATGGGAATTTAGGCTGGGTCTATGCTAATACCGGAAGGTTCAGGACAGAGCCAAAGTATTGGCGGTCCTTCGCAGGGGCAATAGGGTGGCAGTTAAACAGATGGTATGACAACCACAGGTTCTGCAGCAAATGCGGCAGCAATTTGGAGCCATCTGACAGAGAAAGGATGCTCCATTGCAATAACTGTGGATTTTCCGTTTATCCGACAATATCTCCCTGCGTAATCGTAGCAGTTTACAATGGCAGTAAGCTGCTGTTGACAAAATATGCCGGAAGGGCCTATACAAGATATGCCCTGATTGCAGGCTTTGCAGAAATCGGTGAATCCCTTGAACAGACAGTTCACAGGGAGGTAATGGAGGAGGTTGGCCTTAAGGTCAAGAACCTTAGCTTTTACAAAAGCCAGCCATGGCCATTCACCGACACATTGCTTGCAGGCTTTTACGCTGAACTGGATGGCGATGACACGATAATCCTGGATGAGAATGAGCTTGAAACTGCAGTATGGATGGAGAGAGAGGATATACCTCCCAATGAGCTTAGGATAAGCCTGACAGGAGAAATGATGGATAATTTCAGATTGAATAAAATATAGTCGTGAGGTTGCCACTGCAACCTCACGACTCTTTTTAAGAGCACGTCTTAAATAACTACACTCAGGTGTGACAAAGACTGTCATACATCCTGAAAAACTGTCGTATCATACCTATTTCATCATTCGAGTCGACAAGGTCAAGAAGTCTATTCTCCTCCGTTTTGTAGTCATCAAAAAAACCCTTGTTTCTGAAGATATATAAAACATTTAGCCCTTCGTCCGGATATTCAGTGGAAGCCTTGATAAACATCAAGGGATCCTTAATATATAGCTTCATAATGATATCCTGGTAAAAGTCGAGCAAAGCTCCCTCCGGGTTAGAATAAAGCTTTTGAACAGCTGCATGTTCTTCAACGGATTCTGATCGCAGGAGCATTTCTGCAAGAACATCCAGGTCTTTTTCTTCTGAGAAATTTCCATATTCAGTCCAATATAGCTCCTCCATCAGCTCAAGTCTCGCTCTTGAACCAGTTTCATATTTAAGTCCTTTAATGATCTCACCTAAGTGCATACATATCACCTCATCAATATGATACCCAATATTTTACACAAATTTTATCCAAAGTATCCTCCAGAATAGTCGAATAATTTAAGCTTTTCTGCTACACTATTTATAACGACAATATTTTGGGAGGAGTTTAGAATGAAGCTCACCAAGGAAGAAAAATCATGGATACTTTATGACTGTGGTAATTCAGCATATTCAATAGCCATAACCACAGCGCTTTTGCCAGTTGTGTTCGGGATGTTCAAGAACGTCCAAAGCAGTATGGATCTTGGGTATTTCAACACAATTGCCAGCATTATCGTAGCTGTAATAAGTCCCGTCCTGGGTACTATCGCTGATTATAAGGGTATGAAAAAGAAATTCTTCGCATTTTTTGCTGCCATAGGGATATTTTTCACGGCAGCATTGGCTTTTATACCTCCAGCCAGTGGTTTGTGGCAGCTTTTGGCGCTTTTTTACATAATGACTTCAATAGGCTTTGCAGGGTCAAATATATTCTATGATTCTTTTCTTGTTGACGTTTCAACTGATGAAAGGATGGATAAGGTATCTACAAGAGGTTACGCATTCGGATACATTTTTAGCGTTATCCCATTCGGGATCAGTCTCCTTGTGGTACTGCTGATGGGAATGGATAATCCCGTTGGTTATCAGATTGGCTTCATAATTACTGCACTATGGTGGGGTGTTCTCACTATCCCGATACTAAAAAACGTCAAGCAGGTATATTATGTTGATCCAGAACCGGATCCTGTAAAAAACAGTTTTAAAAGGCTTATGACTACCTTCGGCAATATTAGGCAGCATAGAACTGTATTCCTTTTCCTGATAGCATATTTTCTGTATATTGACGGAGTGGACACCATAATCAAGATGGTAGTTCCTTACGCGACCAGTGTACTTGGAAGCAACGCATTGGACACTTTCACTCTTCTCGGCATCCTTTTGGTAATTCAGATAATCGCCTTTCCCTTTGCGATCCTTTATGGAAATCTGGCAAAGAAATACTCAGCGAGGATAATGATAATAGTTGGTATAGTGACATATATAATAGCTTGTATAGCGGCTTATTTTATTTCGTCAGTATGGCATATATTTATCCTTGGCGCACTTATAGGCTCTGCTCAGGGTGGGATACAGGCATTGAGCAGGTCTTATTATGCAAAGATAATACCTAAACAGAACTCCAACGAATTCTTTGGTTTCTACAACATATTTGGCAAGTTCGCAGCAATAATCGGACCAGCTCTTATGGCTTTGACCACAGACATAACGGGAAATGCACAGTACAGTATCTTCTCGATAATACCCCTTTTCGTCGGTGGATTATTGGTGTTCCTCAGACTTCCCAAGGATGAGGCAAGAATAGAGCACTAAAATACAGAGGTGTTAGAAATGGAGAAACCTGAAAGAAAAATCGAGCATCTGGTTGTTATATCCTATGACTCATTCTCAATATCTGACTGGGATCTTGCGAAAAATCTGCCAAATCTTAAGAGACTGATTGAAACTGGCTCATATTCAACCAGCCTTAGGAGTGTATATCCAACTCTGACCTATGTGGTCCATTCAACAATAGTCACCGGCTGTTGGCCTGACAGGCATGGGGTATTCCACAATAATCCTTTGCAGCCGTTTATTGAAGAGAAGGACCAGTTCTGGCACTGGTATAGAAAGGACATTAAGGTCCCCACTATCTATGAACTTGCTAAGCAGAATGGTTTTGTAGCTGCCGGTATCCTATGGCCAGTTACGGGAAAAGCTGATATAAAATACAATCTTCCAGAGCTTGCCGCTGTAAGGGGAGAAAACCAGATCCTTAAGATATTGAAAAACGGGAACCCATTCTATAGCCTGGAATTGGAGATGAGGTTTGGCAAGTACAGGAATGGTGTAAATCAACCTGAGCTTGACGACTTCTCAACAATGTGCGCATGTCATACGATAAAAACAAAAAAACCTGGATTGCTGCTTCTTCATCTCATCGATTTGGATGACACCAAACACAGATTTGGAGCTAAGTCTGACGAGGCCAGGAATGCCATCCTCAGGATGGACGAAAGAATTGGATCGATCGTTAATTCAGTAGAGGCAGCTGGACTATCAGATCACACTGCAATCATAATTCTGGGAGACCATGGTCAGCTTGACGTAAGATATAAGGTTCACCTTAACAATCTGCTGCTTGATAACGGTCTGATAGAGAAGAGTGGAGAAGGCTATGATTGGAAAGCATATCTTCAATCAGCGGATGGTTGCGCATATCTGCATGTAAAACCAGGAGAAGAATGGGCAGAGGAGAAAGCATTGCAGGTACTCAGGTCTGCTCTCGACAGTGAGAAATATGGTATCGAACAGATATTTGACAGAAATACTCTAGACTCTATGAGGGCCTGGAAGGGAGTTAATTGGGTAGTAGAGGCAAAAGAGGGCTATAAGTTCGTTGATCCTGTAGGCTCAGAAATAGTTGAGGACTTAAGTAAGTCGAATATCAGGCATGCAACTCATGGTTACTCACCGAAGAAGCCTGGGTACAGCTGCTGCTTTATTGCATCTGGACCAGGAATAAGAAAGAATTTTGACGTCGGAGAAATCGATATGGTCGATGTTGCGCCAACACTTGCTGCTATACTTGGTTTTGATATGCCCGGTACTGATGGTAAAGCAGTTTATGATATATTTGAGAAATCTGAGATTGGTTATTAGATTAAGGGGGATATTATGTACGAAATCAGAATCAAACGGATATATGATGAGCCTGAGGAAAATGACGGTTTCAGAGTGCTGGTTGACAGGCTTTGGGCAAGAGGAATAACGAAGGAAAAAGCAATGTTGGATATGTGGGCGAAAGAAATAGCGCCGAGCAACGAACTAAGGAAGGAATACCACAGCTTAGGCAATACCATAAACTTCAGGAATAAATACCTGATGGAGCTTGAAAATAATCCATCTTCAAATGACGTTAGACAATTAATTAAGGTTAAGCTTATGAGCTCCAATGTCACTCTTTTGACCTCAGCAAAAAAAATTGATTTCAATCACTGCCATGTGATCAAGGAATGGCTTGGGTAAAATTTACATCCAATCGATTTATTTGTTGACCACTTTAGTGTAAAATATAAATAGTGGTATAGTGGTAAATCTAATATGGAGGTGCAAGATGAAGAAAACTTACGTTCTTGACACAAATGTTATCATTCAGTCTCCATTAGCTCTGTCCTCATTTGAGGATAATAAGGTTGTTTTACCAGTCGCCGTTCTTGAAGAGCTTGATAAGCTAAAAAATGATGATGCTGAACGAGGAGCAAACGCACGTCAGGCAATTCGTTTTCTTGAGAATCTCCGATTAATGGGCAACCTGTATGAAGGTGTACCGCTGGAAAGCGGAGGACTTATCAAAATTGAAACAAATTATTCCAACGTAGATATTCCCTCTGGCTTTCACCAGGATTCTAACGACAACAGAATATTAAAGGTTTGTAAAGGCCTTATGGATGACAGCGAAAACGTCATCCTCGTAACTAAGGACATCATCGTAAGACTCAAGGCTCAGATGATGGATGTTGTAGCAGAGGATTTTACCACTGAGCAGTCACCCGTATTCGAGAAGCAGTATACAGGTAGAATGGATGCATATACAAGCGACAAAGCAATGGCAGAGTTTAAGAAAAGAGGAATAGTGCCTGAAAACATATTTACCTTCCAGGGCTTTGAGAGGATCCCCGTTGAACCGGTACCCAATCAATTTTTTATATTGCACTCTGAAACCAATGATAAGAAAACTCTACTCGGAAGATTTGATGGAATGAAGATCGTACCCTTAAGGAGTATTAATGAGGAGCCCTTTGGAGTCAAGCCAAAGAATGTCGGACAGAGATTCCTTCAGGAAGCTCTCATGCAGGATGCAGATGTTGCACCATTGGTAATTATAAAGGGAACTGCAGGAACAGCTAAAACCTTCTACTCACTGGCAGTCGGACTGCAGCATACCTATGAGCCTTCATCAAAGCGCTACAGGAAGATTCTGATTACAAGACCAAATGTCCAATTTGATGAGGATATCGGCTTTCTCCCAGGCACGGAGGAGGAGAAGATAGCACCATACCTAAGACCGATAATAGATAATCTTGAGATACTTGTCGACAGAAATGAAAACGAAAGATATAAGAATGAAAAACAACTAAGGGATAAAATAGATGAGCTTTTTTATAGAGGGATCATTGTAGCTGAGGCTATGAACTTCATAAGAGGCCGTTCAATAACGAATACATATTTGATAATCGATGAAGCACAGAACCTTACTCCAAAGCAGGTCAAGGGAATCATAACAAGGGTTGGCAAGGGTACTAAGGTAGTATTATTAGGTGATCCACAGCAGATAGATCATCCACTCCTGGACGAAAAAACCAACGGGTTAAGCTATGCCTCAGAAAAGATGAAGGGCAGTGAATTATGCTTCCAGTTGACGATGCTTCCTGATGAATGTCTGAGATCAACCTTGGCTCAGGATGCATCCAGCAGGATGTGAGGATACAAAAAACAGAAACCCCCGGAGATATCTCCGGGGGTAGTTTGTCTCTGGATTAAAGAGTAACTATATTCTCAGCTTGAAGACCTTTTTGGCCTTCTACAACGTCGAATGAAACTGCTTGACCTTCTTCAAGAGTTTTGAAGCCGTCTTTTTTGATTTGTGAGAAGTGTGCGAAAACGTCTTTTCCGTCTTCTCCAGTGATAAATCCAAATCCTTTTTCTGCGTTAAACCATTTTACTGTACCATTCATAATGAGTACCTCCATAAATTTTATTTCTTAAAACGACTTCAGTAATTCAGTTTCAAATTCCCGATACTCGTTACTATTATGAATAGCAAGTATTGAAAAAGTTACTGTTTACCTTGTACCGATTAAGTTCTTGCTAAGCATATCACAGAAATAGGAATAAAGCAAGGGCCTTGAGAAATATTATTTCTCAAGCTCACTGAATTTCTCAGCCATGACCTCAATATTATCAGCCTTCACATCACTCTTAAGCATAGGGAGGGTATATATCTTCTTACCCTTGAAGGTTTCCCTGATCATCTCAAGGTACATCTGCTCGTCCCTCTTTTTGCTTAACCAGAACTCATCAGTCATATCATCAGGAAGGATTTTATTTACAACAACTCCATCGACGAGTATATTATATTTTTCCAGAATATCAATAGCCTTTCTGGTTTCATCAATGGGAAGCTTCTCTGCATTAATTACAAACATAAAGGATAGAAGCTTGTCATCCATCATTATTTTCTTAGCCTGGCTGATTCTGTCGTATCTTGCCTGAAGTATCTTTATCACTTCATCTTTACCAATATTTTCATCGGTTTTCTTAGCCTGGTTCATAGCCATAGACATTATTGATATGGATTTCTTTCTTTTCTCAATAAGTGATTCCAGCCAGCCTCCCAAAAGCTCGGGAAGGGTAAGAAGCCTTACGGTGTGACCGGTAGGCGCAGTATCAAAAATGATCCTGTCGTAATGATCACTTTCAAGCACGATTATCTCTATCATCTTGTCGAACAGGGCAGCCTCCTCTGTACCTGGAGAGATCGCAGCGGCGTCTATCTGTTTGTTGATCTCCGCAACTATAACCGGACTTACAATATTTTTCAAGCTCTCCCTTACCCGGTCCATATAGAGATTGCTCTCTTTTTCTCCGCTGATTTCAATTGCATCAAGATTAGGCAATAACTGGCTGATCTCCTCAGTTATCTGCTTACCAAAAATATCAGATGTAGAATGAGCCGGGTCAGTGGAAACTAATAAGGTTTTCAATCCTTTCTTTGCTGAATGAAGAGCATATGATGCACTGCAGGTAGTCTTTCCAACCCCGCCTTTTCCTCCAAAAAACACAATTTTATTCATACTGTTCCTCCTTATGCATCAAAGCCATAGTCAGCCCATTTCTGCTGCCAGATATACATCTTGCTTATCATCCTGAATTGCCAGCCTTCAAGATCCTCAGCTATCAATGGCAGGATCTCAAGGGAATAATAGGTAGTAGGGATCGGTATGCCCAAAAGGTCTCCATAGCAGAGAAGAATGAACTCGTCCATTACATCATGTGCTTCTTTCACCATTATCTCCCGGGATCTTCTGTTGAAGTCAGTTGCTGCACCAAAAAAATCCTTAAAAAAAGTCAAATACTCCTTAATCTTTTCCAAGCTTTGCACCTCCAGATTAACTCCTTGTATCTTATGTATATAATTATAGCAGGAATTTCTATCAGTTTTGTTGATTTTAACAAAAATAAAGCTCATCAAATTATACAGTTCCATAGCTTTCCTCTTGATTGCTTATTTCTCTATTTTTGATTTATCTGATCATGTGATAGTTGAAAGTAGATTTTATGGGTATCATTAACATGTTGAAGTGGCTCTGTAATCTCAAATTGTTGATACAAGCCTTTGGAAGGTATTGTAATATCAGCCTGTTAGAGATATAATTTACACAGAGACACAATACAAAGAACCAGATTAGGGGGGTAAAATAATGAAAAGAGTACTGGCGATTGCTATGGCAATCATGTTGGTGGTAATGAGTCTGGCAGGATGCAGCCAACCAGCCGCAGATACTGGAGCAGAGATTGCACTAATCACCGACAAGGGTAACATCGACGACAAGTCATTCAACCAAGGTGCTTGGGAAGGCGTAGTAGCCTTTGCGGAAGCAGAAGGCATCTCACACACCTACATCAAACCTGAGGAAGCATCAGATGCAGGTTACCTGGCAGCTATTGACCTGGCAGTT
>DAIPJA010000269.1:0-1917 GCA_036770525.1 Gudongella sp.
AGAGATGAAAAAAATTAACTGTTTAGTAGGTGCAAAAACTTGACATGTTTCGCTAAGAAAATGAAAAATGAACGATGAACAATAAAAAGCTAAGAGCTAAGAAAGAAGAGCTAGATTCTTCGGCAAGCCTCAGAATGACAACACTTTTGTCATCCTGAACGTTAGTGAATGATCTTTCTTTCGGGCAGACAGGGCCGTCTGCCCCTACTATCGCTTTTTTTCAATTATCCTAGAACTTTCTGCTTCCTGGCTTGACGATCGGGAGTCCTTCCCTGCAAAGCGGGCAATCGTCCTTGTCATAGGTATCTATTTGGAGCTTACCTGCGGCATAGACCGTGTGTTTAAGGCCACCATTGCTTCTGTCTATAAGGGCTGCTATCCCAACCACGACTCCCCCATTCTCTTCTATGGCAGCTATGGCCTCATAGGAAGACTTGCCTGTGGTTACAACATCCTCCGCAACCAATACTTTTTGACCCTTTTCAATGACAAACCCTCTCTTAAGCTTCATTTCACCTTCTTCACGCTCAGTGAAAAACGCTGGTTTCCCAAGCTGTCTTCCAAGCTCGTAGGCAACGATTATACCTCCCATTGCAGGTCCGACCACTACATCTATATCCACACCTTCAAGCTTTTTGATTATCTCTCCAACGGCCTTCTCAGCCTTATCAGGATACTGTAAAAGCTTTGCACACTGAACATATCTGTTGCTGTGCTTCCCTGAGGAAAGAAGAAAATGTCCCTCCAGTAATGCACCTGAATCCTTTAGTAGCTCCAATATCATATTATTACCTCCATATCGCGCCCCTGATCTCCTCAAGGTCTTTTATGCCCTCTCGTTCCATAAATAAAGCAATCCCCTCAGCAATTTCCAATGATGTTTCCGGCTTTCTGAAGGTGGCACTCCCGACCTGGATCAGGTGTGCTCCTGCCATTATGTATTCTATCGCATCCTCAGCAGTCATTATACCACCCATACCTATAACAGGTACTTTCACAGCCCTGCAAACCTCATAGACCATCCTGAGCGCTATAGGTTTTATTGCCGGGCCGGATAGTCCGGCTGTCACATTGTCGAATACTGGCTTTCTGCTCCGTATGTCTATGGCCAGTGCATTGAACGTATTTACAAGGGAAAGTGCATCTGCTCCGGCCTCCACGCATGCCTCTGCCATTTCCCTGATATTTTCCGCATTAGGGGAAAGCTTGACCACCAATTTTTTCGTAGTAACACTTCTTACTGCCTCCACCACTATTGATGCAGGTGCACATTGCAGCCCGAATGCCATCCCTCCTTCCTTGACGTTAGGACAAGAAATATTAAGCTCTATTATGGGAGCTTCAATCTTTTCAAGGAGACTTGCTCCTGTCACATAATCCTCAACAGTTCCTCCGCCAAGGTTTACCAGGGTAACCAGATCCTTATCCATTAAAAATGGCCATTCCTGATCAATAAAGCCCTGTACTCCCGGATTCTGAAGACCTATACTGTTCATAAGCCCTGACGGGGTTTCATGGATCCTTCTGCCCTTATTCCCAGTCCTTGGCTCAAGTGTAAGCCCTTTGGTGGAGATCCCTCCCAGCCTTGATAGATCAATGTACTCTGACAGTTCCCTGCCAAAGCCTACTGTTCCCGATGCTGCGATCACAGGATTCTTGAAGCTGATCCCACAGAACTCGACTGCAGTCATATCAGCACCTCCTCAGCCTTAAACACTGGGCCTTCCTTGCACACTCTCTCCGTGCCTCTTACAGTTGGAACAGTACACCCCAGGCAGATACCAATTCCACATGCCATATGACTCTCAAGGGATACTATCAGTTCAGTCTTATTCTTGCATAACCTGCCCAGAGTCTCCATCATAGGTGTTGGACCGCATGAATAGATAATATCATAGGCTTCAGGATCTATCATTC
>DAIPJA010000072.1:0-9825 GCA_036770525.1 Gudongella sp.
ACAATGGTCATAAAAACAATACCGAGGAATTTACACACTAATATGGACTTGACTTGTTGGTATGCAGATTTACTTAATCAAACAAACTAACGATATACAAGCTGATATCTACAATGGTGGGAATTATATTTCAGACAAAATTGACCACCTTACTTCAATAGTTAACACTTATCTAATTGACTAAACACTTGAGATTATAAGCATTATCTTGTATGGCTTGTATGGCACATTATTTATATTCTACGTCAGAATAGAAGATAAATGTGTAATAAGGAAATCTAGTAATGGAGTGATAAATATTGAGTACATTCATGTTTCTAGCAAGTGATAAACCATTAAAAGGAGTAGAAAGTTCTCATCAGGGATATTTAAACAAAATTGAAATTAATAACAATATGTATTATTCAGACTCATACGCAAAAGATTATTCTGATAAAAGGTATTTTTCTGAATTACATTGGATTTCTGCAAAATCAAGCGCTGGACAGTTTATTGTCTACTTAAAGGAGCAATTGGAAGAATTAAATGAAATAGAAGTCTGGAACATGTGGCTAGATCCTTATGGACCAGCGAGTATAAAATCTGCTCATATTTCAGAATTAGGCATTCATGATTTTGAATTCTTAGATAGCAGCACAGATACACCAATTTGTCTAATAGTTAAGAAGTAGACAAATACTTTAAGATATAGCTTCGTGTTTTTTATATGTTGAATATTCTTGTTGAACAGAGCCATTGTTCCGGTGTGGTATGAGCCACCTGTCCGGTTCACTTGAGCCAGTTGATATTTTGATTTGATGCTAAGTCTTAGGTTGGTATCGCAGATTTGGCAGTCAAAAATGCAACTTTGGATCTGCAATACCAGACAAGCTTTTTAGTTATTCACTGAATCTCTTGTCAAGACCGTAGACTTCCCTCATGGAAAGGTCTTTTGATGGATCGGTACTTTCGATGTTGATCTTGCAAAGCAACGGGGACGGTTCCTGTTGCTTTTTTAATGTTTCTATGTTATTTTCAAGTTGAGGTGAATAAGATGCCCAGATCGGCCAGAGAATCTAGTCCCACAAGTTGCTACCATGTTATGATGAGAGGCATTAACAAAGATAAGATTTTTATCGAGTTGCAGTATAAGAAGTTTATTGAAGAGCTTCTGGAGAAATTTTTAAAAGAAAGTGGTGTACAAATTATATCCTTCTGTATAATGGATAATCATTTGCATTTAGTTCTTAAAGGTGAACTAGGGGACATGTCATTCGCATTAAAGAAAATCAACACTAGATTTGCAATGAGGATCAACAAAGAAGAAAACAGGGTTGGACATGTTTTTCAGGACAGATTTAAAAGTGAGATAATTCATAACGACCAGCATTTATTACAGGCAATTAGGTATGTGCATAATAATCCTGTAAAGGCTAAAATAGTAGCCAATCAAAAGGATTACCTATGGAGCAGCTATCGTTACTTTGTAGGAAGCAATAGTGGTATACTTGATAAAGATATGATAGAAGAAGTATTGGAAATTGCAGGGGGGATAAGAAGCTTCGAGGGATTTCATAGTACTGAGGATTTCACTGAGTTTATTGATACAAATGAGGAGATTGAAAACAATAGACTTGAACACGCACAATCGATAATAACAGATTTTTGCAAAGATAAAGGGATTGTGGAAATAGGAAGAGGAAATCATTCAGAGCATTTAGATGAATTGATTTCCATAATATTGAGCAAGTCGAATCTCAGCCATCGCAAAATTGCCGGATTACTTGAAGTAAACAATAATGTTGTACACTCGATTAGCAAGAGTCTTAGGAACGAAGAATAAGCACCAGGAACCGTCCCTAGTGCTTTATTGAAAAGGGGATAGAAAAATGAAACAATTGAAAGTAGCAATGCTTGGATATGGAATAGCAGGAAAAGCCTTTGCGGGAATTCTAGGTCAGACCCATAATAAGATCATGGAAGCCAAAGGAGTTGATGTAAGGGTTGTAGCAATTACAACCGGCAGTCGTGGATCACTCTATTGCATGGAAGGCTTGGACCTGGTTGAAGCGACTCGACAAATGACCGAGAGTGGAAAATTCGATAACAACTCACCTACTTTTAGCAGTCTGAGTTCTATGGATGTTGTAAAAAATGTGGATTATGACGTTGTCCTGGAGCTTACACCTCTAAACATTTTCACGGGACTTCCAGCAACTGATCATATCCGGGAAGCTCTCAAGAGAGGCAAGCACGTTGTGTCTGCCAACAAGGGACCTTTGGCATGGCACTATAGAGAATTAAAAGACTTGGCTAAAGCCAACAACGCATGCTTCTTCTTTGAAACTACGGTAATGGCGGGAACTCCTGTGTTCAATATGGCTGACAACTGCCTCCAATTCTGCAAGATAGATAAAATTGAGGGGATACTCAATGCAACAACAAATTATATTCTCAAGGAAATGTCAAAAGACATTCCTATCAGTGAAATCATGAGAGCCGGAAGAGAAGGAGGCTTTATGGAAGCAGATGCTTCTATGGATACCGAAGGTTGGGATGCAGCAGCGAAACTAACAGTGCTTATGAATGCCCTTATGGATGCTGATATAACACCTGATCTTATCGATCGTACAGGAATCAACGGGATTACTACAGAAGATATTAACACAGCTAAGACGAGGGGAAACGTTATAAAGCTAATGTGTCGTGGAGAAAGACATGCTGATGGAACAGTGACTGGGAAAGTTGCTCCTGAAGAGGTTCCTGAAAGTGATGTATTCACAGATGAAAAACTGGTTGCAGTTGTTTCGCTGTACACTGATTTGATGGGTAAGCTTACAATGATGCAGTACGGTTTGGAAACAACTCAGACTGGATATGGTGTTTTTATTGATACTATTCGAGTTATTGACACTATTATCTGCGATTAATAGAAAGCTATTAAACATTATGAACCGGTACTATTCCTTCTATTTTAGGTTCAAGATTTACTTAAGGAGGTATTTGATATGGGAATAAATAAAGTGCAATTACTTAGAGATCCTGACATTCAACCTTCAATCGATGTTGTTTCAAAGGCCCTAGGTGGGGCATACGATACATACACTAAGTTTATAAATAAGCTTACAAACCAAGATATCCATTTATCCTGGAGGTACTACAACGATGGTAAGGCTTGGTTGGCTAAGGGACTTCATAAATGGACTGGAATTCGAGGAGGTCAAAACGAGACAACAGTTTTTTGGCTATCTATTTGGGATGGTTTTTTCAAGGTGACCTTTTATGTCCCTGAAAAATCACGTGCAGCCATATCCAGTCTTCAACTTGATGAAGAGGTCAAGCTAATGATTTTGGATTCAAAGCAAATGGGAAAGCTTAAGTACTTTCCAATAACATTTGACTTAGACTCGGATGAAATGCTTAAGACCGTTTTCTTACTTGCTGATTTCAAGAAAAGCATAAAATAGGCCTTTCTGGTACAAAGGAGGATAGCTTTATGAAGAAATATCCACTAACTAAAAAATATGAAGAAAAATGGGTAAGTGAAAACTGGATGGGACCTAATCCTCTTTGGCTCCTTGAGGAATTATGTGAGCATATGGAGCTGAAGCCCGGAATGAAGGTTCTTGATATGGGGTGTGGGAAGGGCATTACTTCAGTGTTTTTAGCAAAGGAGTTTGGCGTGACGGTATTTGCAAATGATCTTTGGATCAGTGCAACAGATAATCTAAAACGATTTGAGGAAGCAGGCGTATCCGATCTGGTATTTCCCATTCATGCAGAAGCCCATGCACTTCCATATGCAGAGGGATTTTTCGATGCCGCAATTTCAATAGATAGCTACCAGTATTATGGAGCTGATGAATTGTACTTTCCTTGCACCTTCTCAAAGTTGGTTAAGAGTGGTGGTCAATTTGGTATCGTAGTTCCTGGATTTAATAAGGAGTTTGAAAAAGGGTACCCAGATGCTCTCAAGGACTATTGGGATAATGAAATGTTCAGCTTCCACAGCAAGAGTTGGTGGAGACACCTTTGGGAAAAGACAGGAATCGTTGAAATTAAAGCATGTTATGATATGGAGGATCCAAAGAAAATATGGCGATCTTGGGCAGAATGGTCAAAGGAAAACCTTGGATTTAACGATCTGGAGTTTTTAGGAGCAGATACAGATAATAACATTTCGCTGATTGTTATGAGTGGTATTAAAAAATAATACACTGAGGATAGTTGCTTTTCTTAGCCACTATTTAATCTTATATGATAGAGTAGAACTCGGCTGAATATATAATCAACCGAGTTCTCTTTCTGGAATCAATATTCTGGCGGTAGTGCCATCATTTCTTCATAAGTAAACACAGGTCCGTCTACGCACATGTAGTGACTTCCAACCTTGCAGTGGCCGCATTTGCCTGCACCACATCTCATATGGGTCTCCAGGGTAACCAATATGTCTGAAGGTTTCATCCCAAGATCCATCAAATCTCTTGCAAGCTTCTTGATCCTTTCGGGTGAAGCACATAAGAGAGCAGTCGTATTAGGCCAGTCAAGGTCCAGATCAGGGAGCATGTCATTGACAAAGCCGCTGAATGCCTCTACCTCATCCGTTGGATCTTTAAGTGCATACTTAACTCTAAAGTTAGGCACCTTAGCCCATTCCTTCATCTCTTCCTTATAGAGCAGCTTTTCGTATCTAAGGGCACTGGCCATAATATAGACCTGCTTGAAATCTTCATTATTTCTCAGCACAGGCTCGATAACTGTCCTTAGAGGTGCCATGGCAACTCCGGATCCGATAAAGATCAGGTTTCTTCCTTTGAGGGTCTCGTAGGGGAATGCGCGCCCATAGGGACCCCTTAAACCAATCTTGTCGCCTTCCTTCATCTGGAACAGCTTATCTGTAACAGATCCCACATTTTTGAAATCGAATACGACTTCATACTTCTGTTCAGACCCAAAGGGTATCGAAAGAGGCACTTCCCCCTCACCAAAGACAGTTACCTGGAAGAATTGACCTTTATGCTCGTAGGTCCTATGAAGCTCCGGATCGTCATACCTCATGAAAAGGCGTTTTATATCAGGAGTTTCCTGCTTGACTCGGGTTATGGTCGCAACGTCCGGTGTGAACAAACCGTGCTGTGATTTTATCTCGCGGTCCATTATTTCATGTCGGATCTTTGTGATCTGGTGTATAGCAGGTGGCTCCGGATTCTCCTTAGCAGCCTTTTGCATCTTTCCAATAATGTCGATTATACTTATATAGGTCGGGCATACATCTGTACATCTTCCGCAGCCTGAACAGCCTTTGAAACCAAATCTTTCCTCGATATACTTCAGCTTGTCATAGATCCTGTACCTGACACGAGAAATGGCATCTCTTGGGTTGTGATTTTCAGCATTTCGAGTGAAGTGCTCACTTTGACATGAATCCCAGTATCTTACCCTGCGGCCGCTTTTTTCATCAAATTTTTCCTCAACGACATTGAAGCAGGTACATGTCGGGCAAACGTTGGTACATCCTGTGCAACCAATGCACGCATGAGCTTCATCCAGCCAGAAGTCAGCATTGAAGGTCTTTGCCATATCATCCCAAAGATTCGTAAGGTCCATTTTAAGCGGGAAGCTATCTTGAACCCTCTCCATTAAGTCTTCCTTTTCTACCAAGATGCCATCGCCGATCTCAGTGAAGTAAGACAGAGCATCATTTATCAATGCTTCTCCCTTTGGCGTTGCAACCTCAACTAAATAAAAGGAATCCATGGGGGTCAGTGCCAAATCATGCCCCAAGGTTGAAAATACGCCTGTTCCAACTGAGGTGCAGAAGCAATGAGGTCCAGCCTTTAGACAATTCACAGCAATTATGGTCGTTTCTGCTCTTCTGGACTTGTAATTTGGATCCGGATACTCATGAAGATAGAACCTGTCCGTGTATGCGATCCCGTATGTATCACAGGCCCTTACTCCAAAAAGGATCCTGTCTTTCGAGTGGTCATGTGCAAGTCCTTCAATTTCAATACATTCTCCATTTTTGGTCCACTTGAATAAACCTTCCTTCTGTTCGAATACCATCTCTTTTGCGGGCAGGGAGAGGTTTATGTAGTCCTCAGTTCTTTGTACCTCGTTGAAGGGCAGAAGCTGGATATCCTTGCCCCTTCCGGATGGAACATATACTGAGCTTTTTTCATTCCATATGCTTAAAACCTGATCGACTTGATCCTTATCTAGAGTATATAGTTTATTTGATTCCATTATTCCACCTCGATTCTGACCGCTGAAACCTTCAGGGCCGGTATGTTTATGATCGGATCCAGATTTTGTCCCCCTGTCAGCCGATTTGCCGGTGATTCGGCAAAATGGAATGGAACAAAGACTGTTTTTTCATTTATACGGTCAGTAACCATTGCTGGTGCTACAATGCTTCCTCTTGCAGATGTTATTCTGACAGGCTGGTGATCCTTTATACCAAGCTCCTTGGCGTCCTTGGTGTTTATCTCGACAAATCCCTTTGGATACTCTAAAGCCAGAGTCCAGACCTTACGTGTCATCGTTCCTGTATGGTATTGATGAGTTACTCTTCCAGTAGTCAACAGGAATGGAAACTCCTCGCTTCTCTGATCCCCTAAAAACTCAAAATCGTTAACAGTAAACAACCCTTTGCCCCTCTTGAACTCTCCAACATGAAGAATGGATGTTCCGGGATGTTCCTTGTTAGGACAAGGCCATTGGATACCCACCTCACGGATTCTTTCATGGGTGATTCCACCGTAGATATCCGTCGCAACATTTATTTCATCCATTATGTCGGATGGACTCTCGTAGCTGACATCCATTCCTATGCGCTTCATTATTTCGACCATAATCTCCCAGTCAGGCTTTGAATCTCCAATTGGCTCGATTACCTTATGGATCATCTGTACCCTTCGGTCAGTATTTGTATAAGTACCTTCTCTCTCCAGGAAGCTTGCGGCAGGAAGGACAACGTCTGCAAATTGCGCAGTCTCGGTCAGGAATATATCCTGAACTACCAGGAATGGGATCTTTTCAAGACAATGGATCGTGTGAGTCTGGTCGGGATCAGACAGCACTGGATTCTCACCAACTATGTAGGCTGCCTTCATTGTACCCTCCTCCATCAGGTTGAACATCTGTATGATGTTCCTCCCTCTCAGGCAGGAAAAATCTCCCCAGATTTTTGTAAAACGATCTTTTGTTTCAGGCCATTCAGGTCTTTGATATCCTGGCAGAAAATCAGGCAAAGCACCCATATCTCCGGCACCCTGGACATTATTTTGCCCACGCAAGGGGTTTATACCTGTTGATGGTCTTCCAACATGTCCCGTTATCATTGCAAGATTAGCCAATGCACGAATGCTTTTTACTCCTGTAGTTTGCTGTGTAACTCCCATGGTAAAAAGGATCATAGCCTTATCAGTGTTCGCATACTTGCGGGCAAACTGCCTGATGGTATCAGCAGGAACCCTTGATATTTTTTCAGCCCACTCAGGAGTACAGTCCTTTACAGATTCCTTCATTTCCTCATAGTTCTCTGTTCGATTTTTTATGAAATCCTCATCTATTAAATTTTCCTCGATGATAACATGGATCATAGCGTTGATCATAGGCAGATTGGTCCCGGGCTCGATAGGTGCATAACCATGTGCGAAATCCGTAAGTCTGATCTTGCGGGGATCAATTACATACAACTCAGCTCCCTTTTCAAGAGCTTCAAATATTCTAGTGCTTGCCAGAGGGTGTTGCTCGGTCGTGTTTGAGCCTATAACCAGGATCAGTTCTGCATCACTGATGTCATTCATCGTATTTGTGGCACCACCGGTTCCAAAAGAAGTAGAAAGACCTTCTACTGTTGGGCTGTGTCAGAGGCGTGCACAGTGGTCGATGCTGCTGGTCTTAAGTCCTGCCCTTGCAAGCTTTGCCATCAGGAAGTTTTCTTCGTTGGTACATCTTGCCGAAGAGATAAGTCCTATCCTGTCAGTGTTGTCTCCATCTATCATCGCAGCCTTCAATCCGGCCGCCACCTTATTCAATGCTTCATCCCAGGAAGCCTCCTTGAAGGTCCCGTCTGATTGCTTGATCAACGGAGTTTTCAAACGTCTTGAATCTCTTACAAAGGCATAACCATGCCAACCCTTGGAGCACAGTTTTCCTTTGCTTACTACATGATTATAGCTGGGCGTTATGCCCAAAACGGTGTCGTCATCAGCCACGTTCACGTAAATGCCGCAGCCACACCCGCAATACCCACAGGTTGTTTCTACACGCTTCAACAAAATCCCTCCCTTTTAATAAGATCGATGATTTCTAAATATTCACTCTTTAATTTTATCACACTTTCCTGGGTACGGACAACTTAAGAAGCAGTGGGGATGGTTATTTTTGCTTTTATTTTACCAAGTTTGACTTATTATGCAAAAGGAAATATATAGTTTATTAAGAACAAAATGGAAAAGGCTAAAATACAGGGAGGGATTGATATGGAGGAGCTCAAATTTTCAATTAATATAAGCGCTACCAGAGAAAAGGTCTGGGAGACACTCTGGAACGATTCTACATTTCGAGACTGGGCGAGTATTATCGATGAGGGAACTTACTTGGAGGGTGATTTGGTTGAAGGAGGAGATGTTCAATTTATTTCATCTGTAAATGGTTATGGAGTGACAAGCCTAATTGAAAAGTTGGTTCCGTATGAATTCATATTATTTAGGCATAGATCAGATACTATGGATAGTGGACAACAGAGTCGAGAGAGACAATGGACAGGTGGCAAAGAGAGCTATTCCCTTATTGAGATAGATGGGTTCACTAAACTAACTCTGAGATCCGACGTTCCTTTAGAACTGTTAGAAGTATTTAATCTCTTGCTTCCTCAAGCGCTTGAGCGTATAAAAGCTTTGTCAGAGGGTATAGTGAGGAAATAGTATAATTGGAGAAAGATTATCAACCGGAGGAACATAATGAAGAAAAATATTAAAATTGCAGTAATAATTATTGTAGCCATAGTTATTTTGTCCGTAGGTACTTTTTTGATATATGCATCCGATTATTACAGGGCTGATGATACTGCGATTGCTGCTATGCAAATTGATTCAGTTACAAAACTTGGCGACAGGCTTATCATTGTAACCCCAGATACCCCTGGCAAAACGGCAATGATATTTTACTCAGGAGCTAATGTTGAGTATTTTGCATATCTGCCTCTTATGGAAAAAATAAAAGATAGCTCAGGAATAATGTGCATTCTTGTAAAAATGCCCTTTAATATGGCAATATTCGATCCAAATGCAGCTGAGGAGATCATGGAGCAATTTCCAGAAATTGAAAACTGGTATGTAGCAGGCCATTCCATGGGTGGTGCTATGGCAAGCGACTATGCTTCAAATAATCAGGACAAAGTTAAAGGATTGATTTTACTTGGGGCTTATATTTATGGAGATTTTCCGGAGAATAAAGCATTGACTATATACGGATCATTTAATACAAGCGTAGCAGAGAAAATCAACTATACTGAAAACATTGTAGTAATTGAAGGTGGCAACCATGCTCAATTCGGTAACTACGGAAAACAAAATGGAGATGTTGATGCAGCTATTTCAAGCGAGGAGCAACAGAGCATTGCAGCTGAGGCAATTAAAAACTTTATAATGAAATGATCAGTTGGGATGATACAGTTGAGATGCATAGTTGTTTTCTATGACTATCATATAATTTGAGTATTTGACTTTTATGTTTTACTAGGATATTTTGATGTCATAAGTAGATAAATGAAAATTTGAATGAGATAAAGTCCGTATAATGGTGTAAAAACGAAAAACAAATAAAATGAGCCAAAAT
>DAIPJA010000073.1:0-9698 GCA_036770525.1 Gudongella sp.
TGACTTCTACTTTTTTAAGCTTATATGATGGGAAGTCCATCTCCAACAGATCCCCCTTCTTCACTACTGTAAGAAGGCCGCTGCGAGTCTGGAATCTGACTTCATCTGCCTCAGGCTCGTAGAATCTTGTTATCACATATGCTGTTGCAAGGGTTGCATGACCACAAAGGTCTATTTCTCCACCTGGAGTAAACCAGCGAAGTCTGTAATCTGAGCCTTCCTTGACTGCATATGCCGTTTCAGACAGGTTGTTCTCCCTTGCAATATTTAGCATTGTCTCATCATCAAGCCACTGATCCATTACACAAACTGCAGCAGGATTGCCTCCAAATACCCTATCTGTAAATGCATCCACAACATACTGCTTCAATTTAGCCCCTCCTAAGTAATTTTTAATAATATCTCCCATGTGCCAATAATCCTTTGGGAATTTCTTCCTGAAATTCAAAATGCTCAAACATTAAAGCTTCCTAAAACCTCCTCCTTCAATCAAGCCCAAATAGATGGATCAAAGGCCAGTGGACTCTTCTTTGCCAATCAAGCTCTGTATGGGCTGCACCTATAATCCAGTGAGCTTCTATGCTTCCCTTTGAGCTGTCGTATAGGTCTAGTATATGTTCAACGACCTTGTCAAAGGATTTATCCAGGTTTCCCTCTCTCGTTCCCATGTCTATCCACATACGGCTATTCTCAATTGCATTCTGATGCATATAAATTGTCTTGATATTTTCCTGTGTGCTCCACCAGAAAGACGGAGAAATTATTCCAAGCCTTCCGAACAGATCGGGATTCCGAAAACCAATATTAAAGGTCACCAGCCCTCCCATCGATGACCCCATAAGACCGGTATCCTCTGGGCTTGTTAATGTCCTGAAGTTTTCATCGATAAAGGGCTTAAGCTCTTCTATAAGGAAGCCTTCATATAATCTCCCCCTGGCTTTAATCCTCTCTCTTTTATACTTGCCGTTGAAATGGGAGTATTCGCTTAGCCTGTCATGTCCAATGTTGTCGATCCCAACAATTATCAGCTCTCTTATCATGCCCCTTTTTACTAGCTCATCATGGGTTTCATGTACCATCCATCCCACTCCTGCATAGGCTCTCCTACCGTCAAATGTATTCTGGCCATCATGCATGTACAGCACAGAGTATGATTTATCGGTGGATTCATAATAGCTCGGTGGCAAATATATATTTATCTCTCTGGTGTTATTGAGGATATTGGAGTAAAACTCCTCAATTTTTACCATGCGCTCATTCATCTCGAACATTTTTTGTCTCCTAAGATTTCTTATTATGTATTGTCATTAACACCTCACACTCATAATATCAAATTCTTAGTCCATTCTAAATAACATTATCTCTTTTTAAGTCTTTAATTGTAATTTTGATTGCCATTTTGATTATGAAATATAACATATAAGACAAGGTTTCTGTCCCCTTGTCTTACAGGGCACTAGTAAATTTATTTTATCTCATGACGTTTTTTGGGGTAAAAATTTAGCAATAATATCCATCAATTTTGGTTATTATAAACAATAAGAATTATTAATGATTATTCTCAATTAAGATCTTCGAGTAAGGGATCGTATTATAGAAAGGAGTTAGCTATGAAACGACTTCACATGGAAAGAAAATTTAATACTACACAGCAAAAGCTATGGGAACTAATAGTTGATGCTGACCACTATAGGAATTGGACAAAAGCATTCTCCGAAGGATCAGATTTTGTGGGTGATTGGTCAAAGGGAAGTAGGATGAGGTTTGTAGCTGAGGATGAATCAGATAATGAGAATGGAATGCTTTCTGAGATAGTAGAAAGTATTTGGCCTGAGTTTATCTCAATCAGGCATCTTGGCTTGGTAATGGATGGGGTTGAAGATTATGATTCACCATCCGCTAAAAAATGGACTCCAGCATTCGAGAATTATAGGCTAACTTCAAAAGAGGATGGAAGCTGTACTTTCGAGCTGGATCAAGAGATTCCTGATGAAGAGTTTGATGGGTTTAAAGAATCCTGGAGAAGAGCATTTAACCGAATTTCGAATCTTCTAGAAGAATCAGAGGATGTCGGCAGAGTAATAACTCTTAGAGAAAAATCTTCGAGAAGTGTAGATGCTATATGGGATAGGTTGGTAGTTCCGGAAAAAGTAATGACTTGGAACTATGCATCCGACGATTGGCATTGTCCTAAAGCAAGCAATAACTTGATTGAGGGTGGAGAATTTCATTACGAGATGGCTGCGAAAGACGGTAGCATGTCATTCGATTTCTGGGGAACCTACACTTTGATCGAGCCCAATAAAAAGCTCTATTTTGATCTTGGCGATGGTAGAAAGGTTCGTATCGATATAATTGAAAAACCCTATGGATGCTTGATCGAAGAACGCTTCGAAGTTGAACAGCAGAACAATCTTGATCTACAGCGCAAAGGGTGGCAGAGAATTCTTAGAAATTTAGCTGGATAATAATACTAAAAACGATAAATATGTTCATGTGAACCCTTAAAATTTAAGAGTCCCGGTCTTTCGGGACTCATTTTCTTTTATTGCCATTGACTATAAGAAGTAGGACAAGGTTCCTGTCCCTTGTCTTTTCTGCCCCTACCGTCATATCAAATTCTTAGTCAAAGCTAAATAATATTATCCCTTTTCAACTCTTTAATTGCATTTTTGACTGCCAACTTAATTATGAAATATAATACCAATGCTGGCAAAGCGACATATATCGGTAGTAAAACTAATCCTGCTGCTAGAACATTGCTCATTTTAAAATTCCTCACTTTAAACAAACTTAAATCAAAGATATCTCTACCTACAGCCAATACTGCCAGGTTTATTTATATCTAAACAATTTCCGAATCAGCAGATAAAAGGCAAAGGTTGTTACAGGTATTAATACAAAATAAGCTATAATACTTACTGGTGTAAACTCCACTATTAACCTCCTACTTGACATATCTTGCTGCTTAAGGTAATCTTGTGCCTATTTTCATAATATTAATTAAGCGTCTTACTTTACTATTTTAAAATCAGCATAGTAATTAAGAGTATCAAAGACTCCTGTAGCTGTAAAATCCATGATTTCTTTGCCAATTCTATAATTGCCGATAGGAAGTTCACCGTACAGCCATTCCCAATTAACTTCCCATTCTGTCGTATCATTCATATTTATAATATAAGCCTCGGCTGTCCATCCAACATCTTGAGCAGAGGAAAGTATCTCAACAGGGACCCATTCATCTTCAACATACCTCTCCAACCAATAGTAGCTTCCAGTTTGTAAATCTCCTTTTGGACTCCCTCCAGACTGATTGAACAATAATGTTAGACCTGCAGACGATACATTATCTGCAGTTAATTCCAAACCCCAATCTTCTCTTTTGTCATACCTTACCCATTCCGATGGTAAACTTACAACAACATACTCCCCTTCAAAATCATTGATCTTTGCATATCTTGCATTAGGGGCTGGGACATTAATTTCACCTTCATTTGATGGCATTTCAGTACTCTTCACTACTGAAGTGACTGTCTTAATGACACTCTCATCAGGCTCTACCGGCATCTCTTTACCAGTTGAAGAGTACAATTCCCCATCCACCATTATTGAAGGAGGCATCGTATTTGGAGTTTCAGGAGTAATCACCTCTTTATTGCACCCAATAAATGATAACAATATAAAAAACAGAAGAACAATTAAGCTAAATGTTCTCATTCAAACCTCTCCTTATAATGACGAATTTTTCTACTTATATAAACTTACTGACCTGCTTACTTACCCATGTAATATGACAGTAATGACAACAAAAAATTAGCGATCGCAATACCAAGAAACACTAGATCAAGTCCCAAATCGCTCTTTTTGGACTTCTCCGAATCGGCTACATTAAACATACTTTCACTGAATTTTGATGCAAGAAATCTATTGGAGCTGCCTCCGATCCCCATAAGGCTCGCACCTCCATTCACCCATCTAAAAGAGAATAGCGTAATAAATACCACAAACCACATGAAAAAGAATGTCTCACTCATCTCGAACCCGGTCTTCGAAAAAAAGTACATTTCTACTAAAATTGCAGGAATCAATACAAACAAGGTACTCTTTAGATGCTTTTTCACAGGTAAACCTCCTTTGAAACTACTGCATTTTGCAGTTGTGCTTTCTTCTAATATACCACATGACTGGGATTATTACAAAATTACCAATATAAGTGTCTAAATATCAAGTTTTCACTTAAAGTGTGGTCTACTATTCAGGGGTTGGTAAGTAGTAGATCATAAAAAAAAAAGAGTAAGACGCTTTAGTTGATGGCGTTTACTCTCTAGTGTTTAGAAGTTAAATTTTGGGTTAACGAGATTGTTTTGGAGGTGATAGCATACCTTCCTTGGTGACAACGCTTCATCGGATCTCATCAAAGATCTCAGTGGAGTGGACACTGTTGTACAATTATTAATTCACCACTGAAGAATCTGAAAAAAATCTACTAATTATCAACTCTCTTGTTTGTTTGTCGCTAAAATCAACATCACCTGAAAAGTTGAGAACTGTACTTCCCTTTTGGATTATTAATACATCTCGTTCCTGTGTCAGCACCAAATTATCAACATCCCATAACCTCTGCATCTCTTCATCGGATATAATTGTTCTATCGAATAAAGTTATTCCCTCCCACTTGAATCCCTTTTCTAAATCACGCCTTATTCCGTTAAATATTATTTCTGCATAGTATGGATCAGTTGTCTTAAAATATTTTATTCTTAGACTTTCTTCATAACCGATTCCATTGACAAACTCCCCATAGGAATAGTGTTTTGGTATGACTGGACTACTTCCACGTCTAAACTCTTTGGTCGATGTGCTTATTTTGCTTGGTTCCTTAGATATTTCATCAATTGTAATTATAGGATAACCCTCAGGTATTGAAGTTACTCTATAGGTATCCTCCAATCCTTCAAAAATAAACGGGGCTACAGTATTAATAAAGATGATTACCACAAATACTGCAAATATTATTACTGGAATACTATCCCCTTTTTCCCTTGCCTTTTTCTTTGTATAATACCTAAGGCTTAATCCTACAAAGATTCCAATACCTGGACCTAAAAATGCTTGTATAACAATTTGAGGCATATAAAACGCATCAACTATGATAAACATTACTAAAAGTAATAGGATAATCCATGTGGAACCATAAAACAATATTATACGCCTACGTGCATTTTTCATAGTAGGTCTTTCTATTGGTAACCCTTTTTTAATACTACTTCTTGCCTTAAGTATCCTTATTATGCTATACACAGTTGGTATTGCAGCAAATATATAAATGAGAGGTAATAAAAAGATTCCAGCAACTCCTGTGAAAGACAAAAGAATACTATACTTCACAGGGATGTTACTAATTAGTAAATAGGCGACAATTAGAGATAACATAAGGAAACCACGTAACTCATTTCTTAATAACGTATGCTCAACAATTTCTTGTTCAAGTACTTCATCTGTTTGGATAGGAACCGGATCGCTATCCGCCTGAGCACAAAAAAACTGTAAATAGTCTTGAGATGTTATGAACTTCCATCCTGATTCTTCGCATAATCTCCTATACGCCTCTGATTCTTCAGTATTTTCTGGCGTGAGAGGTCCGCCTTCCTTAAATACATCTACATAGAACTTACGTTTCTGTGGCTCTATAGCTCTAAATTTTGCGAAATGATGTTGTAGTCCTATCTTTTCCAACATCCAGCCTTTCGCAGCCATTTCCTCCAGATACGTTTTCATAGCTTGGTAGTCCAGTGAAAAAAATCCCCAGAAAACCCATTTGTATTTATTTTTCACTTACTTCACCCCCTCAAATAAATCACTACCATCTGAAACCAATTGCTTTAACCGTTGATATTCATCTTTTAAAATCTTTAATCCTTTATCTGTCAAAGTGTATGTTTTTCTTCTGTTTTCCTCCGATATCTGTACAATAATATTCTCCTCCTCAAATCTGGATAAAAGATTATATAAAGTACCCGCTCCTATCTTTACCCTGCCTTCTGTATGTCTTTCTACCTCTTGCATAATCCCATATCCATGCTGAGGTTCGGATAGTATTAAGAGAATGTAATACATTGGTTCAGTTAATGTTTTAAGTTGTTCTCTTGCCATAATATCATCTCCAAAGTACTACATCGATATTCGATATATCTATTATCAATATAATATAATTTTTTGGAATTATTGTCAATGCTCTTTAAATATAGAAATACCGTATGATCCATAAATTTCTGTGTTGTCCTCACTTTGCAAAATAAAAAGGAGTAGGCTCCGTTTTGTGAGCTTACTCCTGATAGTTTTGGAAGATCATTTCCGCTGGTGGTCGTTCCTAATAAACTCGTGAACAACCCCCAAATCCCCCCTCCCCACAAACAACTATTTCATCACATTCTCTCTAATGTAAAATTATGGCAATAATAATAAAGTCGTGAACAAATCCGACATTTTTTCTCCCTCTTTTTAAAAATTTTCATCAAAAGTGCCTCACCAGAATAATAAAGTCGTGAACAGAAGACCAAAGTTTTGGAGAGTGAAAATAGGAGATAGAAGATGGGAGATAGGAGATGGTAGATAGGGGATGGGATTTAGGAGATAGGATATGGGAATTGAAGTTGAGGCTTTAGATTGGATTTTAAAGGAGATTCATGGATTGATTGGCCTGGAATACCAATCGATATCAAAGATTGGACCACGGGGCTTGTGTGGGCTTAGAGATGCGTATTTTCCAATGGGTCAACGCGCGGATATGCTTTGAAAAAGATAAGAAAAAACAAGAGATAATATGGAGTTTAAATGATATTTTCTCAAAGATTAACCACGCCTTCCCCATTGTTTTCCGATATACGACTATATTCTTTAGCAGCTAATTTAGACGTTTAATAAATCTTTTCTCAAGCGTATCTCCTGCAAACACTGGCTTTGAAGGTTCGTCAAACTAGTTTTGACCATTATTTGAGGGGTAGCCCATTTTTCAATAGATGAGAAAATCATGGATTCATATATCGGAAAACAATCGACTTTAAAATCGGAACAGATAGGGAATAATGCGTGAGGTAGAACTATAAAATGAGGTAGAATACAGGAATAGTGCTTGAGAAACACTGGGATAATTAAGAATTTCTCACGCCTTCTCCCCTTTATCCTGGGGTGATTATGGGGGCATTCCTGGAGGAGCTTGAGAGGTCTTTTTATGGCTTGGAGGTGGCAGGAGTTGTGGTGAGGATGATTGGAGATGAGGGGAAAAATATAAGAGTAAGACGCTTGAAATGATGGGCGCTTACTCTTTAGTGTGTAGAAGTTTATTATGAGTGTTCAGGGGTTTATTAGTGGGGGTCAGCTGGCGGAAGAACATTTACATCTCCCTGCGTCCTTCCATTGCCCTGGCGAGGGTTATCTCATCAAAGTACTCCAAATCTCCTCCAACAGGAATTCCATGGGCTATTCTTGTGACCTTGACTCCCAAGGGCTTTATCAGCCTTGAAATATAAAGCGCAGTAGCTTCGCCCTCAACTGTTGGATTTGTTGCTATTACTACTTCCTTGACTGTATCGTCGCCCAGCCTGTTCAGGAGCTCCTTGATCTTTATATCCTGAGGTCCTATGTTTTCCATGGGAGAAATCGTACCGTGGAGTACATGGTATAAACCCTTATACTCCCTGCTCTTCTCCATGGCTACTATATCCCTTGGTCCCTCAACCACACAAATTAGAGATTTGTCCCTTCCTGTATTGCTGCATATATTGCATACAGGTTTATCGGTAAGGTTTCCACAGACCTGGCAAAACCCTATCCTCTCCTTTGCCTCAAGAATAGCAGAAGAAAGCTTCGCAGCCTCCTCAGAATCCATCTCAAGCACATAAAAAGCCAGCCTCTGGGCAGATTTTCTTCCTATCCCCGGAAGCTTTGAAAACTGGTCTATTAGATTTGCTATAGGCAAGGCATAATGATCCATCTGATCGTCCCCTTTTGTTAGAACAGTCCTGGGATATTCATGCCTCCCGTAACCTTTTTCATTTCGTCAGCCGCATATTGCTCTGCCTTTCTAAGGCCCTCATTTACAGCTGCAAGCACTAGATCCTGAAGCATTTCCACATCCTCCGGATCGACAACTGATTGGTCAATCTCGATATTGAGAACCTCTCTCTTTCCATTTACAGTAACCTTAACGGCTCCACCACCAGCTGATGCCTCAAGCTCTTTTGCATCTATCTCAGCCTGGATCTCCTCCATCTTCTTTTGCATCTTCTGCATTTGCTTCATCATATTGTTCATATTTCCACCCATTCCAGGGTATCCACCTCTTGCCATATCAATTCCTCCCTATTTAAATTTGACTATATCTTTACCGAAAAAATCGACTGCTTCCTTAATTGCCTCTTCCTTGGTAACCTCAATTGACTTTTCAGGATAGCTCCCTGAAGTGTCCGGAACACAAGACTTCATAAGGATCATAAGCTCCACTGGTTGTCCGAAAAATTCAACGAGTATTCCCTCAAGAAATTCTTTGTTCTGCGGTTTGTTTACAGCATCCTTATGAAACTCAAAGCCATCCTTATAGGCAAGAGTGATCCTGTTCCCATTTACCTGAGCTACCTCTCCCTCCATAACAAGAGCATATATACTCATCTTGCGGGTCTTTACCGTCTGAAGAAACCTTGGCCATGCTTTTTTTATTGATTCAATATCAAGACTTGGCTTCTCTATGGATTCATCAGGTCTTTTCACCTCAGTGGGTACAGGTGTTTCCTGCTTCTTCTCCTCCACAGCAGGCTTTGACTCAGGGGATTTTTCAGCTTTCTTTACCTGTGCCTGCCTAGGTTTTTCAGTAGGTAAAGCTATCCCATCCTCAAGGGCTTTGACTCTCTCCTCAAGTGACCTCTCATTATTGAGCCCGACCAGTCTTATTGCTGCCATCTCGAGTATTATTCTTGGTTGAGTAGACCACTTCATGCTTGTGTCAGCATCGGCAAGTATCTGGAGTGACCTCATTATGTAGCTCAGCTCCATTTCACCTGACTGCCTCTTGCATACCTCCACCTCTCCCCAGTCTATCAGCTGCTCCGGGTTGACGGAGGTCTTGGCGATCATAAGATTTCTGTAATGATGGATCAGGTCTTTCAGGAAAAGTGAAGTGTCCTTACCTTCCTGTATTATATGGTCGATCAGCTGAAGTACTTCATCAAGCTTCTCCTTTTTTATGGAGTCTGCCATTTTGAAGATAAGGTCCTTGTTTGCTATTCCTAGTATCTTCAAGGCATCATCATAGGTTACCTTTTTATCGTCAAAGGCAATACACTGATCCAGAAGACTTAAAGCATCCCTCATAGCTCCATCGGAATTGGATGAGATAAGCTTGAATACCTTATCATCGACCTCCACTCCCATCTCCTGCGAGATCGTCTTCATACTGTCCTCAATATCCCTTGAGGTCAGTCGTTTGAAATCAAATCGCTGACATCTTGAAAGTATGGTCGGTGGAAGTCTCTCAGGCTCAGTTGTGGCCAGAAGGAAAATCAAGTGCCTCGGAGGTTCCTCAAGGGTCTTTAACAGAGCATTGAATGCCTCGTTTGTAAGCATATGGACCTCGTCTATAATATATACCTTGTATTTTGCCCTTGATGGTGGATAAACTACCTTCTCCCTAAGCTCTCTTATAT